>NZ_QSDP01000039.1:0-52367 GCF_003463685.1 Parabacteroides sp. AM58-2XD | reverse complement strand
TTATTCTTAAAACAATATACTATAATAGATTATTAATCAACAATCTAAATCGATTAAGTAATAGTTTTTTTACTGTAAATTAGATATTTATTTTAATGCGTCTGCCCTGGTCGGTCGTATAACGTATCTCCATATCCGGTCGGATACAGGTGAGGACAACTTTCAATGTATCGTTGTTGCCTGTTACCAGATGGTCGATGTTGAACATGGAACGGGCGTGGTTTACTCCCAGATAATCATAATGTTGTGTTAATACATCCAGGCGTTTCAGGAAGCCGGGCCAGTCTTTCCGGTCTTTTCCCGACCAGGCTATTTCGGCAACGGCGGCCAGACGGGGGAAAAGCAGGTATTCGACATCTTCTGCCGAATAGCAGAATTCCGTCCACATACATCCTTGCACGCCTATCAGGTTGGCGGCAACTTTCGGGTCCCAATCCGGCTGTATAGGTTCATAGTCGTATACGCCTTTTAAGGTATTGTTTCCGAAATAAGTACGTGGTTCAAACCATTGCGGGCCCTGATAGCGAATCAGGTAGAGGACGCGTGCCGGGGTCATAATAAACTTATGTCCCAGTTGCCCTGCCTTATATCCGGCCGTCCCCATTCCTTGCCATCCCAGGATTGTGGCGCCGTCGGGTATTTTGCTGTTGATGAGTTCGTCCCATCCGATGACCTGCTTGCCTTTACTTTTTACATAATCGGACATGCGGTTCATGAAATATCCCTGTAAATCTTCGATGTCCGTGTATCCTTCGGCTTTCATCCGTGCCTGGCAAAGCGGGCATTTCTTCCAGTTCTTTTTAGAGGCTTCATCGCCTCCCAGATTGATATAGGAAGAGGGGAAAAGGTCGGCCACTTCGTCTATCACATCTTCCAGAAAAGAATAGACTTTGTCGTTACCGGCGCAATAGACGATTTCAGAGGCATGTGCACCCATTCCTGGAATGACGCTGATAAAATCTTTTACTATGGGGCATGCCAGTTCCGGGTAAGCGGCCAGCGAGGAATTGGTATGTGCCGGCATCTCTATTTCCGGAATGATTTCGACCTGGCGGGCATTCGCATAGGCAATAATCTCTTTCATATCCTCCTGTGTGTAAAATCCGCCTATGGGTGTCGGTTCACTCGGTTTAGCATTTTTGCGTTGGGAGAAATCCCCTTCGCGTGCAACCCGCCAGGCACCGACTTCCGTTAACCGGGGATATTTCTTTATTTCCAGTCGCCAGCCGTTTCCGTCGACGAGATGCAAATTTAGTCTGTTCAGTTTCAGCATAGCCATGTAATCAATGATTTTGATTACATTTTCTTTAGGAATGAAACAGCGGGAGACATCGAGTAATAATCCGCGGTAGGGGAAACGCGGACTATCCTGTACGTTTAATGCCGGTACGTTCCATTGGATATTACTAACCGGTTCTTTGTTTTCTATAGCGGGAGGAAGCAACTGGCGGATTGACTGCACGGCATAGAAGAATCCTTCTTTACCGGCTGCCTGGATAGAGATACGGGATGGGGTTATATCCAGTTTATAGCATTCTTTTACGAGTGTTGTGTCGGTAGAAAAAATGACGGAGGCGGAAGCGGCGGACGAACCAGTGTTTACCACAGGTGTAAATCCGGCAGAAGAGGTAAACAAATCAGCTAATAATCCGGCAATCGGTTTCTGTTCCCGATTCTCGACCTGGATGACAGTATTCTTGCTGAATGTGAAATGGCTGTTTCCGGCTACTTGTTGTTCCGGTAGCGGGATGATATTCATTTCAGCCGGACCGGAGGTGGTGCATCCGGTAACTAACCAGCCAATAAATAAAAAAAGAAGGAGTTTGCCTTTTGCCATTTGATATACTTTTAGTGTTAACAATTTCGCTTTTATACTACCGGAGTATGCTGTTACAAATGTAGATGTATAGTTGGCGGTTAATGTCAGGATTTGTACAAAAAACTTCAATATTTGTCCAGAAAAGGGGAGAAATGTTGATTCCTAAGTGTTATTGGAGGAATATTAGTCCCGTAAGAACTCATGTTCTCTTATTTATTCAGCAAAGATATAAAAAGATTTTTTTACACAAAGATGCTTCTCTTATAGTTTATGGGCCAGGATTTTATTTCTTACTTAATTCTAACAAGTATACGGTAAAATTTAGTGAAGCGATATATAGTGTTTTATAGTCAGGCTGTACACCCTAGATTCTAAAACAGTAACTATTCCTCTGGTTATTCGTTATAATAAGCTACCTGTAAACTACCGAAGTATTTAATTCAATGACTAATTCTTTAATAATCTATTGATTAAGATACAATGGCATGAGTTCTTACGGAACACTGGTATTAATCTATTAATCAAACATTGAAGGTGTTGGCTACAAGAGTGTATATATATTTATTTTATGTCTTTTTTTGTTATTCGGCTCATACAAGCGTTATATCAGGAATGACCTGGTTCATGTTCTGTTGTAGCTTATTGGTTATAATAGGGCTGTTCTTTGTTTTCTGTCTGATCGTGAAAAAGCGGAAAAAGAAATCATCAGTTACACGTCTGCATTGGGCGGGGAAAGTGGTTGATGCCAATCTGCACAGGTTATTCACGGACTTTTCTGTAGGAAAGTATTCCGTTCTGATTATGGAGGATGAACCGGAACTTCTGAATTATCTGAAGATTTCATTGAAAACACATTTCAGGCAAGTGTATGTGGCGGAAGAAGGGGGAGAAGCATTGAATATCGCTGTGCATTGTGTACCCGATATTGTTGTTTGTGATATGATGATGTCTCGTATGAATGGCTTTGAATTTTGCCGGCAATTAAAAAGCACGCCGGAAGTCAGCCATATCCCGGTTATTTTGTTGACCGCCAGGGCAGACCAGGGTAGTACGATACAAGGATATAAAGAAGGAGTAGATTTTTATTTGCCGAAACCGTTTGATCTGGAGTTCTTGCTGGTAATGATCTGTAATCTTTTAAAGAACAGGGAAGCGGTTAAGCAACGTTATAAAAGCGATATTGCAGTCATTTCTCTTAAAGAAGATACGATTAGCAATGCGGATGAGGTATTTATGAAGAAACTGAATGAATTGATCGGGAGACAGTTGGAAAACCCAGACCTGGATGTGAACTATGTCGCCACGCAAATGGCAATGAGCCGTGCCTCCCTGTATAATAAGCTGAAGGCATTGACCGATATCAGTATCGGCGATTATATTAATAAATTCAGAATGACCCGTGTGATGGAACTGCTGGCGGATAAGAATCTCAGCATCCTGGAGGTTTCAGAGAAGGCAGGGTTCGCCAACCAGCGTTATTTTAGTACGGTATTTAAACAGGCGTACGGAACGACTCCGTCCAAATACCGTCAGGAACATTTCAGTTGAAAATTCTTATTTCCGGATGGGCAGCAGGTAGATGATACGTGCGGAGATTACCTGGCTGGACGATTTGTTGAAGTAATCGCTTTTGCGGCTACCGTAAATATCACCCAGCGCATAATAATAGCGTCCTTCCAGCAGGAAATAACCGATGCCGGTACGCAGTTCAAGCCCCGGACCACCACACAATCCCCAATCGAATTTTTTCTGGATGGCCATGTTGTGTTGCTCATTGGAGCCGGCGTTCGTATTTGTCTCGTTCGGGTTTGTTTCCGTCTTTTCGCTGAAGGCATAACCTATTTTGGGACCCAGGTTAAAATAAAACTTGAATCTGTTGCTGCCGAAATAGATATGGGTGAAGAACGGAATTTCGAAATAATTGATCGTACGACTGTATTTATAGGTCGGATGCTCTTCGAATTCCTCGTCCCATCCCTGTTGGCTGAAATTCAGTTCGGTTTGTAACCCCAGATTCTTTTCCGTGTTCCAGCGCAGCACCAGTCCGGCATTGTACCCCTGTTTCATTTTCGTATATACCTTGGGATTGAAACTTACGGACGAGAAGTTCATTCCGAAGGAAGCACCAACGGAGACCTCCTGAGGAAACCTGTTTTGCTGTGCCATGGCGCTTATAATAATGGCCAGGCACAAAAAGGATGTGATTATACTCTTTCTAATCATCTTACTTCGCTACGTGTTACGTTAAAATCACTCTGGTAGTGAACGATAAATATATTGGTATTGATGAATCCGCCCCAATTATTTACCCGTTCAAAATCGAATCTGGTTTGTATGCTCTTATAACGGATCTTGTCCAGGTTGTTTTCGAAATTGGAACCATATTTTTTGATGGCATCAAAAAAGAACATACCAGTGTCGAATCCTAATATACCGTATTTAGGGAACGTATTGATCAGGTTCTTACTATACCATGTCTTATATTTTGAATAGAAATCAGCAACTTCGGGCGAAAGGTTGTCGGCATAGAAGTTACTATATATATATGTATTCAGAGCGAAGAAGTCATCCAGGCATTCGCGGGTATACGTCTGCCATTCCGGATAACCGAACAGGGTGATATTGCATTCGGGTTTAGACTCAGCCAGCATGCGTAAAGGCGATTTGAGTTTATTCAGTGCATCCAGTGAGCCGGAAGTCGGAACGATCACGCTTCGTTTATCTGTACTGAGCATAGCTTCTATCTCGACTGGGAATGTTTCGGCTGAGTAGGTCAGTTCACGCCAGGCGATATTCCGTTGTTTCATTTCTGCTTTGAAGGCTTTGATGAAATCCGTTTTCTCTTCTGTGCCGGGCACTTTTACCAGGATGATATTATCGTTCCCAAACAGGTCGCAACCAGCTTGGGATGCTTTGGCATACAAATAGGAGTGAGGCGTATTAACTTGGTATACATGCGCATTGGATAATACATCGTCATTTTTGGAAGTGAATGGGATCACGTATTTGATATTATTCTTTTCTGCAAATTCGGCAACGGGAGCGATCTGGTCGTTTTGTACGGCTCCGATGATCAGGTTGGCTTCCTTCAAAGCATCTTCTTTCAGGATTTCTTTCACCTTCTTGGTTCCGTTGCCAGTATCGAAGACGGAAAGTTCGATCGAACAACCGCTGTTACGAAGCTGTCGACAGCCAGCAGCATACCTCGTAATATTCAATAAAACGCAACGTGTTTGCAGATGGAGTTGCTTCGTTTGTCATGAACGGCAATAACAAAGCTACCTTGATCATATTGACGCGCTTGATCTCTTGGGGGATCGACAAAAGGGCATTGACGTCTCTTTCATGCATGGCAGGAGCTGTTTCAGTCACTGTCTCTTTAGTCTCTACCGGTATTTTAATGACCATACCGGCTTTTACTCCGTTTTTCAGTTCGGGGTTCCTTTTGATCAGTTCTGCACTGGACACATTGAATTTCCGGCAAATGCGGTACATCGTTTCTTTCTTGGCGATCGTATATTCGATTTCCTTGGTTACGGTCTTTACTTCTTTGGTCGGCAGTGTTTCTATAGGAGTTGCCGGGATACGGATCGTCTTGCCAATGGTAAAAGTGGAAACGGATAATCCCGGGTTTGCCGCGATAATATCAGGACCGGGCACTTTGTACCGGATAGATAATGAATACAGCGTTTCTTTAGGTTGTATAGTATGATACAGATAATTATCTTCAGCGTTTCCCATCGGAGCGGAACTTACATCCTTTTGCGGGATTTTTAAGGTGGCTCCGGCCTTTATTGATTCGCGACTTTCGGGATTCAGGTGATAAATGTCGTCGACAGTTACTCCGTACATGGTAGCGATCGAGTAGACTGTTTGTCCCCGTTCAATCGTATGATAAAATATATTATCATTTAATTCGTTAGTAGTAATGATCCGTGCTCTGTTGTTTTGTGAATACAAGGAGACAGCGGAAAAACTCAGGCATAACGTCAATACGTATATACTAATCTTATTCATTTGCTGATTCGAATATTTGCAGCAAAGATAGTGTATGTCCGTATAAAATACTAATTTTGGAAGCTAATTAGGTTATAATATATGCAAAGGAATTGTTTAAGAAGAGTGATCGGAACGCTCTGTTTTTTGTTATTGATACTTGCAGCACATGCTCAAAAATATACGGTAACAGGGGGGAGAGGTACGCCTTTGTTAGTGGATGCAGGTGTAGATATGAACAAGAATCAGCATTTGGAAGTCTATCTTGTTTATGGTATGGATAACGTACAAATCAGTTATACTTCATCTTCTACTTCGCATCAATGGTATAGGTATAAGACCAAAAGGCTGGAAGCAGAGAAGATTCCGTCTGTTCAGAATGGAACAACTTCTGTGGTAAGTAATTTGGAAGAAGGATATGGGTATTATGTTGAAGAAACCGGTCTTTCGGAAGCATATGTTTGGCTTATAGATTATAGTAAATATGTGTTTGAGATATCAAGTTTTTATATAGATACACAACGTAGTAATTGTACTAATATGTATTTGGGTGGTATTGCAGAAATGCCGGAAATGAGGTATAATTATCCTCAGACAGGTACTTCAAAAATATTAAACCGTGAGTTTGAGGTTATTTATCAGACAGAGAAGATGAGAGAAGATAAGACTTCTTTTCTTTCTGAAACTGTAATTGAAACAATTAATAATCCTTTTAAAGATCCTGTTCCAGCTCCGCTTTGTGACACAGACGTTACTTTAAAAGGTGACCTCTTCGCTCGTCATTTCGGTGTGGAGAAAACAATGACGACTGATGTCTATCAGGCCATCGCCGTTGAAGCTGTTATGAAAATAGATACTTTGTCTTATGCCTCTGATGTGCCTAATATGGTCGTAAAAGGCGACAGTCTCTCTGCTCCGGTCGAGTTTAATTTTACGGCAATTGCTAATACGCCGGTTGCTGCTATGTTTAATTGGAAGATATACAGGAAAGATGAAGGCGGAGGAAGCAGTGAAGGTAATGAAGAGGGCGAAGAGAATTACGGTACGTTATTGGGAGATTTTAGCGGAGAGGAAACCTCTTTTGTTTTCAACCAAAACGGTACTTATGTGGTTAGATTAACAGTGAACGACCGGACTGGCCAATGCCAGGCAAATCCCCCTGATGTTACGGTAAACATTTCGGATTCTTATCTCGATGTCCCGAATGCTTTTTCGCCCGGTACATCGCCCGGTATCAACGACGAGTTCAGGGTGGCCTATCGCTCTCTGACCCGTTTCAAATGTTGGATATTCAATCGGTGGGGAGTGGAAATGTATCATTGGACGGACCCGTCGAAAGGCTGGGACGGCAAAAAGGGAGGCAAGTATGTGGCCCCCGGTGTTTATTTTTATGTGATTGAGGCTACCGGCTCGGACGGTAAACCTATAAAGAGAAAAGGTTCTATTAACATTCTTAGATCAAAACAAATTCAGGATGAGATTATCGAAGAATAGTATATTCAGTTTTTTGTCAGGCGGTCTGATCTGCCTGACTGCTTGTTTGTCTATCGGCTCAAGCGATTCGGAAAAAGTAATGGACGGGCGTCCGGTGGTGATGTCGATGACATCGTCGCCCGATATACCGGCGTCGGTTACTTTCTGTGGTAAACCTATTGATCTGACCCGCTATAATATGCGCGAAGGGTTCGACCGTGAAATGAGTAGTTTTACTTATTTCCATTCGACCACCATGTTATTGATCAAGCGAGCCAACCGCTATTTCCCGGTTATCGAACCTATATTGAAAGCAAACGGTATCCCCGATGACTTCAAGTATCTGGCTGTGATAGAGAGTCATCTGGACCCGCGTGTGTCGTCGCCGGCACGTGCCGTGGGAATGTGGCAGTTTCTGGAAGGGACAGGTAAACAATATGGTCTGACTGTTACTCCGACGGTCGATGAACGTTGCCACGTAGCCAAGGCGACCGAGGCTGCCTGCAAATATTTGAAAGCTGCTTACGACAAATACGGTGACTGGGCGAATGTGGCCGCTTCTTATAATGCGGGCATGGGACGTATCTCCGGCGAACTGACCAAACAGGAAGCCGACAGCACCTCGATCTTTGGTTGGTAGAGGAAACAAGCCGTTACGTCTATCGTATCATGGCGATCAAACAGATATTTGAGAACCCGTATAAATATGGTTTCGTGCTCCGGGCGGAAGACCTGTACAAGCCGGTTGCCTGCGAAGATGTGGCTGTCTCGTCAGATATTCCCGATTTGTCTGCTTTTGCACAGAAGTATGATATAACCTATGCCGACCTGAAACGCTTCAACCCCTGGTTGCGTGACCGGAAATTGCAGACATTGGGGAAGACTTATACGCTTCAGGTTCCCAAACAAAGTGATATGTATTACAAGACACCAAACACGTACGTGCATAACCCGGTTTGGGTGGTAAGATAAATTCCTTCCGGGTGTAATCGGAGTTCCATTCGGATGGAACAGGATTTTCTCCCGGATGAAAAAGAAAACAGTGATAAGAAGTATGAATGATAAGAATGCATTGGAAGGCGGACGTATTTCCGTTTTAGGCGCCCGCGTTCACAATTTGAAGAATATAGACGTCGAGATACCGAGAAACAAACTTACCGTGATAACGGGTATGAGTGGTAGTGGTAAGTCGTCATTGGCTTTTGATACGATTTTTGCGGAAGGACAACGCCGGTATGTGGAGACATTCTCTGCCTATGCCCGTAACTTTCTCGGAAATATGGAACGTCCGGATGTGGATAAGATCACCGGATTGAGTCCGGTCATCTCGATCGAACAGAAAACGACCAACAAGAATCCCCGTTCTACCGTCGGCACGACGACAGAGATCTACGACTTTTTCCGTCTGCTTTATGCAAGGGCGGGAGAGGCGTACTCGTATCTGAGCGGAGAGAAGATGGTGAAATACACCGAAGAGCAGGTGCTCGACCTGATTCTGGAACATTATGAGGGAAAGAAAACATACCTCCTGGCTCCGCTGGTCCGCAACCGTAAGGGACATTATAAGGAACTGTTCGAGCAGGTTCGTAAGAAAGGCTATCTGACCGTCCGTGTCGATGGAGAGATCAAGGAGATATTCCACGGCATGAAGCTGGACCGTTACAAGATGCACAGCATCGAAGTGGTGATCGACAAAATGGTTGTCTCGGCTTCTGACGAACGCCGCCTGAAAGAAAGCCTGCGTACAGCCATGAAGCAGGGTGACGGACTGGTCATGCTGCTGGATGCCGATACGGATGAGTTGCGCCATTACAGCCGTCGTCTGATGGACCCAGCAACCGGACTTTCCTACAGCGAACCGGCTCCGCATAACTTTTCCTTTAACTCCCCGCAAGGTGCATGCCCCAAATGTAAGGGATTGGGACAGGTGAACCTGCTGGATATGGAAAAGATCGTGCCGGACCCTTCCCTCAGTATCTATAACGGCGGGATCGTGGCCCTCGGGAAATATAAGAACTCGCTTATCTTTTGGCAGATCGAAGCCCTTTGCGAGAAGCATGGGGTAACGATCAAGACGCCGATCAAGGATATTCCGGCGGAGGCGATCGACGAGATCATGAACGGAACGGACGAACGGCTCCAGATCAAGAACGAATCCCTGGGTTCTTCCAATTATTTCCTGTCTTATGAAGCGTTGCCAAATATATCCTGATGCAGCAGGAGAGTGAGGCATCCGCTTCCGCACAAAAATGGGCGGGGCAGTTTATTAAAATGACTACATGTCCGGAATGTAACGGCCAGCGTCTGAACAAAGAGGCTTTGCATTACCGGATTGCAGATAAGAATATTGCGGAGATATCTTCTTATGATATATCCGAACTGTATGATTGGCTGGACAGCATCGAAGACCGTCTGGATCATAAGCAGAAACAGATAGCGATAGAGATATTGAAGGAGATACGTTCGCGCCTGAAATTCCTGCTGGATGTGGGGCTGGATTATCTCTCTCTTAACCGTGCTTCGGCAAGCCTTTCCGGCGGTGAAAGCCAGCGCATCCGCCTGGCAACTCAGATCGGTAGCCAGCTGGTCAATGTGCTTTATATCCTCGACGAGCCGAGTATCGGGTTGCATCAGCGTGATAATGTCCGTCTGATCAACTCTTTGAAAGAACTTCGTGATACTGGAAACTCGGTCGTTGTCGTGGAACATGACAAGGATATGATGCTGAATGCCGATTACGTGATCGACATGGGCCCGAAAGCCGGCCGTTTGGGCGGAGAGGTCGTGTACGAAGGTACGCCTCAGGAGATGCTGAAAGTAAATACATTGACATCTGCCTATTTGAACGGAGAGACTGAAATCACTATTCCCACCGAGCGCCGGAAAGGAAACGGTAAATTTATCACGATAAAAGGTGCCAGCGGGAACAATCTGAAAAATGTGAATGCAACTTTCCCGCTGGGAACGCTGATCTGTGTGACAGGCGTGTCGGGGAGCGGCAAATCGACGTTGATCAACCGTACCCTGCAACCGATCCTGAGCCAGCATTTCTATCGTTCGTTGGAAGATCCGTTGCCTTATAAGTCGATCGAGGGCATTGACAATGTGGATAAGATCGTCAATGTCGACCAGTCGCCTATCGGACGTTCGCCACGAAGCAATCCGGCTACTTATACGGGGGTATTTTCCGATATCCGTAACCTCTTTGTCGATCTTCCCGAATCGAAGGTGAGGGGATATAAACCGGGGCGTTTCTCATTCAACGTGTCCGGCGGTCGTTGCGAAACCTGCAAAGGGAATGGTTACAAGACCATCGAGATGAACTTTCTACCCGACGTATTGGTGCCCTGCGAGGACTGTCATGGCAAACGTTACAACCGTGAAACACTGGAAGTGCGTTTCCGTGGTAAATCCATTGCGGATGTACTGGATATGACGATCAACATGGCGGTGGAGTTCTTCGAGAATATCCCGACCATCCTGTCCAAGATCAAGGTCTTGCAGGATGTGGGCCTGGGTTATATTAAACTGGGGCAGCCTTCCACCACGTTGTCCGGCGGCGAAAGCAGCGTGTGAAGCTGGCGACTGAACTGGCTAAAAAGGATACAGGCAATACATTATATGTACTGGACGAACCGACAACCGGTCTTCATTTCGAAGACATCCGCGTCCTTCTGGGTGTCCTGAACAAACTGGTGGAAAAGGGCAACACCATCATCGTCATCGAGCATAACCTCGACGTCATCAAATGCGCCGACTACCTGATCGACATGGGCCCCGAAGGCGGTCGTAAAGGCGGTCAGGTCTTGTTTACCGGCACGCCGGAAGAAATGGTGAAGAAGAAAACGAAGAGCTATACCGCTCCGTTCCTGAAAGAGGAACTGAAGAAATAGACTGTGCATAATCCCAAAAGGATTGGCATGTACGAAAGGAATCATTATCAGATACTATAATAATGATTCCTTTTTTATATATTTGCACTTAGTTAGGTCTAATCCAATTGTAAATAGAAGTAATAATTATGCAATCATTAGTCATTAATAATTATAAGAATTTTGAGAATCTGACATTAGGTAATCTGGCTAATGTAAATCTGATTGTAGGAAAAAATAATGTAGGTAAATCTACATTATTGGAAGCTATATCTATTGTTGCGTCAAATGGAGATGTCAACTGGATTAGAGAACTGTTGGAGATACGTGGAGAGAGTGTTCGTTTTTCTTCCAGAGAAAATAGTATAGAGAAAGAAATAGAACGTTTCACTTCTTTATATTATAATAGAGATATAGACGCTTTTTTCCATTCACCGATAGAGATAAAAGTGACCGGCTCTCTTTTGCCTGAAACATTTCTCTTTAAATTGGTGAGATATATCGTTGCAACGGAGACGGATAACAGTGGCCTGGAAAGATCTGTGCGTAGATTTTTGGATGAAGCAGAAGAGCAGGATATAGAATATGCAAATGCTAAAATCGGTTTTTGTCTTTGTTAGGAGATAAGAAGTCTTTATATACTTTCAATGGAGGCAGGCTTCCCGTGCCAATCGCAGATAAACAACTCCCTTTTGAATATGTTCGTACGAACCAGATTTCGAGTGACAAGAATCCGGCCCTCTTTGATCGACTGGCATTGACTCCCCTTGAAAAGTATATAATTAAAGCTCTTCGGATCATTGAGCCCAGAATTGAAGCTTTGAATTATTTGAAAGATGATGTTATACTTTCTTCTTCGCGAGAGATGAAAGAGTGCCTGTCGTTGTGTTGCGTGATAGTGCAAAGCGTTATCGGTTAAGTTCTATGGGAGATGGGATCAATCGTGTCTTAACTATTATTTTAGCTCTGTTAAATTGTAAGGATGGCATTTTACTGATAGATGAGTTCGAGAATGGTCTTCATCATTCAGTGCAAAGCCAGTTGTGGAAGATAATTTTTGAGTTATCAGAGGAATTAAATATCCAGGTGTTTGCCACAACACATAGTGAAGACGCTATTAAAAGCTTTTCAGAAAATGCACAGGCAAACCAGAATGGGAAAATAATAAGACTTGAAAATCGGAATAACTCAATCCGGGTTGTTGAATATCAGGAAAAAGAAGAACTGGCTTATATTGGTCAGAACGATATTGAAATTCGTTAACTATGGAAACACCGACATCTTTGCTTTTAGTTGAAGGGCGTAGTGAAGAAAACGCCATAAGGGAATTTTATAAACAGTGGAAAATAGATCTCAATTTTGATATAAGTAGTGAAGGTTCTATTACTAAGCTGAAAACTTCCTTTAAGATGCATTTGAAAAGTTCCAATATCCTTAGAAAATTATGGGTCATTATCGATGCAGATACATCTTATGCTTGTGCGTGGCAATCTATAAGGGATATTCTGGAAAGAAGCGGTAAGTATAATCCTCCGTTACAGTTATGTCCGAATGGTTTGATTTTAACACCTATAGATGAAAATGACCTGGTCGTAGGCGTATGGATTATGCCAAATAATCAGGATGTCGGCATGTTAGAGGATTTTATGATGGGAATAATTCCCGAAGATAATATGTTGCTTCATGAAGCTGAAACTGTAATAACAAATCTTGAAAAGAAGAATATTCAAAAATATAAAAATGTACATCGGGCAAAAGCGAAACTTCATACCTGGCTTGCGTGGCATGATGAACCGGGCGATTCTGTAAATGTTGCTATAAGAAAGCATTTATTCAGTCAGGATAAAGAATTAGTTATTGCTTTCAAAGCCTGGTTAATGGAGTTAAACAAATAAGACAAACGCGTTTGTCCTTTTATAATATGTAATTAATTTAAGATGAAGAATCCTATCCAGATGATCAAACAATGCGTAGAGAAGGAAGAACCTTATTTCCTGCTGCGCGGACAAGATATATGCGCCCTGGCGGCCATTGAAACCTATTACGAAGAGGTGAAGAAAAATGTGAAAGATCCCTACTTTATCGAGGAGATCGAAGAGATCATGAAAGACTTCCGGGCCTTCCGCGAAGAACAGCAAACCCATATACCGGATTGACCGATGGCGGACGACAGTTACAGAACCATAAAACAAGTAGCCGAGGGCTATTACACGGAGAAGCGCAGCCGCTTTATCTCGTATGCCATCCCCGTGCGTACGGTCGAAGAGGTGAAGGAGCAACTGGACCGGTACCGTAAACAATATTATGATGCACGCCATGTCTGCTGGGCCTATATGCTGGGACCGGACCGCCTGACGTTTCGTGCAAACGATGACGGCGAACCGTCTTCCACTGCCGGGAAACCGATCCTCGGACAGATTAATTCCAATGAACTGACGGATATCCTGATCCTTGTAGTTCGTTATTTCGGAGGTATTGAGTTGGGTACCAGCGGGCTGATCGTTGCCTATCGTACGGCCGCTGCCGAAGCGATCGCTGCCGCCGAAATAGAGGAACGTACGGTGGATGAAGATATCACAGTCGCTTTCGAATATCCCTACCTGAACGGGATCATGCGCATAGTGAAAGAAGATAACCCCCTTATTGTATCTCAGAAATTCGAAATGGACTGTGAGATGACACTACGTATCCGAAAAGGGGAGGCGGAGAAGCTGAAGAACCGCTTATTGAAAGTGGAGTCGGCCTATCTGAAGTAATTTATTAATAATCTGAAACATGAGTTACCTGCTATTTTCGATTTGAGAGGATTTCCTTATTTTTGTACTCTGAAATCTAAATAAGCAAATAGTGGTAATATAATGAAGAAGATTCTGTTATTTTCTTTTTTCTTAGTGATTGGTTTGGTTGTCTCGCAGTTTCTTCCCGCTATGGTGGGAGAGAACTATTCGATGGTGAAGACGATCTCCAACACGTTGTTGTATGTGTGCCTGGCCTTTATTATGATCAACGTGGGCCGGGAGTTTGAAATGGACAAAACTCGTTGGAAATCTTATACGGAGGATTACTTTATTGCGATGGCAACCGCAGCCTTTCCCTGGATCTTTGTGGCGTTGTATTATATGTTCGTCCTGCTTCCCGAGATCTATTGGTCGAGTGGTGAAGCCTGGAAGGAAAACCTGTTGCTGAGCCGTTTTGCAGCGCCTACCTCTGCCGGTATTCTCTTTACAATGCTTGCAGCTGCCGGACTGAAGGCTTCATGGGTATATAAAAAGGTGCAGGTTCTGGCTATTTTCGACGACCTCGATACGATCCTGCTGATGATACCGCTTCAGATCATGATGGTGGGACTGCGTTGGCAGTTGGGCGTTATCATCCTGATCGTGATGGTGCTGCTTATGCTCGGATGGAAGAAGATGGGCACTTATAATATGCGTCAGGACTGGAAAGCGATCCTGCTCTATGCAATTGTAACGCTAGCTATTACGCAGGGAGTTTATTTGGTGTCCAAACATTTCTATGGTGAAGACGCCAGTATTCATATTGAAGTGCTGCTGCCTGCTTTCGTCCTGGGTATGATCATGAAGCATAAGCATATCGACACGAAGGTTGAGCACAATGTGGCTACAGCCATATCTTTCCTGTTCATGTTCCTTGTGGGAGTGAGTATGCCGGTATTCTTTGGCATTGATTTTGCCAACAATCGGCTGAGGCGGCAACCATTACCGGAGCACAGCCGATGATGTCGTGGCCGATGATCCTGTTGCACGTTCTTATTGTCTCTTTCCTTTCTAATATAGGAAAACTTTTCCCGCTGTTCTTCTATCGCGACCGGCGCAAGCGTGAGCGTCTGGCATTGTCGATCGGTATGTTTACGCGTGGTGAGGTAGGAGCAGGTATTATTTTCATCGCTCTCGGATACAATTTAGGTGGACCGGCCCTGATGATTTCTGTCCTTACTATTGTGTTTAATTTAATTTTAACTGGTATCTTTGTGGTCTGGGTAGAAAAGTTGACCCGTAGCGCCTATCTGCTTGAAATGGCAGAGAAGCAAAGACAATAACACAGTTAGGAATTACGGAGACAGGTCAGCAAGCTGTCTCCGCAAATATTTTAAACACAATGGATCGTACTATTAATGTTATCCTGAAACCATTGCGCCGTTTCGCTACACAGAAGTCGAGCGCCAGTTTTCTATTGTTTATGGCCACCATACTGGCTATGATACTGGCCAATTCCCCTTGGGCGTATGCTTATCATCATATATTATCTTATCCCATAGATCTTCAGATCGGTAAATTCAATTTGTTCTCGCATCACGGAGAGCCGATGCCGATGTTGGCTTTTGTGAATGATGCCCTGATGGCTGTATTCTTCTTTGTGATAGGGTTGGAGATCAAGCAGGAGGTTTTGATCGGTGAACTCAGTTCGGTCCGTAAGGCGATCCTTCCGGTAATTGCCGCCTGTGGTGGTATGATCGCGCCGGTCCTTTTCTTTCTTCTGGTGTGTAATACGGGGCCGGAAGCACGCGGGGCTGCTATCCCGATGGCTACCGATATCGCTTTTGCCCTTGCCGTCCTGGGATTGTTGGGGAGGCGGGTTCCCTGAGTATGCGGATTTTCCTGACGGCGTTGGCTGTTGTCGATGATATCGGCGGTATAATTATTATCGCTTTGTTTTATAGCGGGCATATTGCCTATCAGCCGTTGCTGATTTCCCTGGCCCTGTTGGCGTTATTGTATGCCGGTGGAAAGATGCGGGTCAATAATAACCTGTTCTATTATATTGTCGGTTTCTTTGTCTGGATTTTGTTCCTGGAATCGGGTATCCATCCTACCATTGCAGGGGTATTGGTTGCCTTCACTGTTCCCGCCCGTCCGAAGATCAATCTGAACGATTTCACCTGTGATATGACCGGCTATCTGAATATGCTGGACTATACGGAGGTGCGCCAGTCTAAAAAGGCCGCCGTACTGACTCCGACGCAGATACAGGTATTGAACAATATCCATTCGCTGGCGGATAGAACGATCAGTCCGTTGCAAAGCATTGCCGACAAACTGCATCCGATGGTAAATTACCTGATCCTTCCGCTGTTTGCCTTTGTGAATGCCGGTGTCACGTTCGGCGATATACAGCCTGCGTCTCTGGTCAATGTGCCGTTGGCAGTCTTCCTGGGATTGTTTGTCGGAAAGACATTGGGGATTTTCTCTTTTACCTATTTCTTTGCCCGTACAAGCCTCGCCTCTATGCCGGCGGGAATGACACGTTGGAATCTGTTTGGGGTGTCTATGTTAGGAGGTATTGGTTTCACAGTTGCACTGTTCATTGCCAACCTGTCGTTTAACAGTACGGATGCTGTAGGCATGGATTTGCTGAACCAGGCTAAACTTGGCGTATTTACGGGATCGTTTGTTTCTGGACTTTGCGGATACTTATTGCTGAAAAAGGTGCTGCCGAAGGCGGCTAATGAGTGATAACATAGGGTATGCTTATAACTACTCATAGCGAAACATGTTAATCGTTCAGACAAAGGTAGTTCATTTTCTGTTATATTCCTGCCAATATTAATTAAAATAAGAAACAGTATGGATGAAATGAGTTTGATTAAGAAAGGGGTTGCACATAATGGGTTCGTGCTTTATGCACTGAATATTATTAACCAAGTGGAACAGGAAGGACGGTTCGGGACGGCACGGCACATGCCTATATGAGTAGCCTGAAGTCGCTGGTGCAGTTTTCCGGGAGCCAGCAGAGACCCTTTTGCCAGCATGTCGCTGGAATCGATGCCGACACGTAAGCGGGTATTGCTTAAAAGTACAGATTTATTATATCATTTATTTTGAACCTTTCGACATAGAAAAAGAATAACTATTTCACCTCGAAAAGTATCTTACGCTGATTACCCCAGTTATCGATCAGAGTGAGCATGTGTTTTCCGGACTCCACTGTGCAGGCGATCTGGTGGTTGTCTGTTGTTTCTCCAAGGTACGTGTCGTCGAGATGCCAGTAGATGGTGGCGTCGGGACGGGCATGGGCGGCTTTGAAGATAAACTTCTCCTGTTTGCCGGAGAATCCTTTCGGTAAGTATAAGATGGCGTTGTGTTCCGGGTAGATCAGTTCGATCTGCCGGCTTTGTGCTTGTTCGCATCCCGGTTTGATGGGAGGGAGGGGAATGTAGTCGATATGGTAGTTACGGTAATAATATTCCTGTGAAGGCGGGAGCACGAACCAGGGACGGGTGATCATCCGGTCGACAGATTCGCAGGAACTGTTTACACGGAAACGTCCGTCTGCCGATAGATGGACGAGTTTGTGGTAAGGACATACCGGGGTGTTGATGCCGGAACGGGGGATATATAATGTGTCCGTCTGGTCACAGATCCGGGAGGCTTTGTGTCCGCTGTTGCGACAGATCACCGCCTGCTCCAGTTCATCGTAAGGCATATCGAACCAACTGCTGCTGGGTAACAGTGAGAAGAGGTCGAAGAGGACAGGGGCTGCATTTCCTACTCCTGTCAGGCCCGGGCGACCTTCGCCGGACGCATTTCCCACCCATACGCCGACGACATAGCGGGGAGTTGTCCCGATAGCCCAGGCATCGCGTCCTCCGTAACTGGTCCCGGTCTTCCAGGCGATCTGCTTCATTGATTCGAATTGTTGCCAGTCGGCTTCTTCTTCCGGGCGGTTGAGGGCGGACATGGCTTCGTAAGTAAACCAGATGGAGGCGGCTGATAATAATGACTTATCGGTAAGTCGTAGGTCTGTGATTGATTGTATGGGTTCTTTTTCTTTGTTGGGGAATGGTGTCAACGGATGAATATCCTGCGGATTATATCGTCCGTTGTAGGGGCGGTAATGGGTGAGAACCCGGGACAGGGAGGCATACATTCCGGATATATCCCATAAAGTACCTTCTGCACCTCCCAGAATCAGGGACGCTCCGTAATGTTCTTCCGAGAAACGGAGGGAGGTCATGCCTAATGTCTTCAGTAAGGTCATGAAACGACCGGTATTATATTGCGACAACATGCGGACCAGAGGTACGTTCAGCGAACGTTCGATTGCCCGGTGGGCAGGGACGGCACCGTTGAATGTCTTGTTATAGTTCTGCGGCATAAAACCGTTGATGTTCAGAGGTACATCCGATACAAGGGTGGAAGGGAGTATCTGTCCGTCGTGCAGCATTCCGGCATAAAGGAAAGGTTTCAGGATGCTCCCCGTGCTACGTGGGGAAGTGATGATATCGACCTGGTTTCCCCGTTTTTCATCGGCCTGGAAAGTGGCATTCCCGGCATATGCCAGGATTTCTCCGGTTTCCACATCGGCGATAAGGGCAGCCAGGTTATGGATATGGTTGGAACTGCTGTATTCCCGGGCATAACGGTTGACGAGTTCCTGGGTTTGTTTTTGCAAAGAATACTGTACCGATGAGGTGATACGTATTCCGGGTGTGCCGGCGGCCAGCCGTTCCAGCAGATGAGGAGCTTCGTTGGGTAAGGGTACCGGGGCTTCCGGCAGGGGTTCCATGCAGGATAATTCGTATTCGGTATTGTCGATGATATTTCTTTCTTTCAGCGTGTGCAGGAGTTTGTCGCGTTTTGTTTTCAATTGTTTCCGGTTCCTGCCCGGATGGATAAGGGCGGGAGAGTTGGGAAGTACGGCCAGTGTGGCGCTTTCCGCCCATGATAGATCGGAGGCGCTGCGTCCGAAATAACGCCAGGCCGCTGTCTCGATGCCGACAACGTTCCCTCCGAAGGGGGCATGGGAAGCATACAGGTTGAGTATTTCCTTTTTACTATGGGTCGTTTCCAGGAAGAGCGCCCAACACATCTCGATACTTTTTTCGTACACGGTACGATCCCGGTTTCCCCGGGCGAGGCGTGCCAGCTGCATGGTCAGTGTACTTCCTCCGCTGACGACGCGGTGGTACCGGACATTCAGATAGGCGGCACGCAGAATGGCCGCCGCGTCTATCCCCGGATGATAAAAGAAATAACGGTCTTCATAAGTTGTCAGGCAGGTAATGAATTTATCCGGCAGAGAATCGGTCGCCGGAAACCGCCATTGCCCGTCCGGTGCAATCCTCGCCCCCAGCAGATTACCCTCCGAAGAGTAAAGTAATGTCGAGTAAGATACGGGGAACAGGGTACGGGGAACCAGCAGGTACATCCCTCCCCAAAGAAACAGGATAAACAGCAAAAAGAAGATAAGAATCTTTTTACGGTTCGATTTGAAGGAGGTTATGAGTCTCGTATAATACATCTTGTTTGAACAGTTCGGAATGTGCTCGTTTTAGTTACCAAAGATAAAGATAAAAACTGAAAGATAGAGTTGAATATGCTTTGTCGTGGAATTAATTCTTTATATTTGTAGGATTATAGAATATACCAAATCCCTATATTCGTGAATTATCTGTTTGATCTTGAATAAGTAGTAACCGTTAATTGGAAGAAATATGGCAAGGTGTCTTTATTTGATGTGTTTATGCTATTTGCTGTGCCTGTTGGGCAGTTGTACTTCGAAGAGCAGTGAAGGCGAGACGGGAGAGTTGCCTTTTAACCCGCATGTGGAAGCGTTTACCTCGGGTAAAATATCCAGGTATACACCGGTGTATCTGATATTCAATCAGGATATACCACAGGATAAATTACAGAGCGACCGATTGTCGAAGCTGGTCCGCATCAAACCGGATATAGCCGGAGAGTTCTCTTTTGAGAATAACCGGACTATCGTCTTCAAACCTGCAAAAGAGTTTGACCGGAATACCTCCTACAAGCTGACGGCCGACCTTTCCGAATGGTTTGATGTGACAGGCAAGGACAAGCAGTTTACCTTCGGCTTTTCTACTTTCCCTATGGCGTTGCGTGCCAATCTGGAATCGATGGAGATCAACAAGAAGAACGAGAATGGTTATAATGTTCTGTGTACTTTGCTGACCCCCGATAAGGAGACGCCGGAAACAGTTGAATCGTTGGTCCGCTTCTCAGAAAAGACAGATGCCGTATGGCAACACAGTCCCGACGGTAAAAAACATCAGGTTACTTTGCAGAATGTACAGGCCGGAACCGACGGAAGCCGTACGCTTACCCTTTCCGTTGCCCCGAATAAACTGGGCGTTGCCGAAGATAAGCTGCTATCCGTAAGTATCCCGGATATGAACGATTTTGAGGTTTATGACGTGACTTATGTGACGGAACCGGAACGGTATGTGGAAGTGACGTTCTCCAAAGAGCTGGATTCTTCGCAGGATATGCAGGGATTGGCTTTTATCGCCGGGAATACTTCCGAAACGGTGAATGTGGAGGGGAACCGTCTGCGTTTATATCCCGATGCTCAACGTACGGGAGTTATGAATGTACATCTGAACCATCAGATACGTAGTAAGAACGGCCTTACTCTGAAAGAAGATATTACTCGCCAGGTTGAGATCAGCAGCCTTCTGCCGGATGTCAGGTTTGTCGGGCAGGGAGTTATTATACCGCAATCCACTCAATTGCTCGTACCTTTCCAGGCCGTTTATCTTCGTGGCGTTGTGGTACGTGTGATAAAGATACTGGAACAGAATATCGGTCAGTTCCTCCAAGTGAATAATCTGGACGGGACTTCGGACCTGATGCGTGTGGGACGCCTGGTCGCGCGTAAGACGATCTTCTTGGATGAAGACGGTAGCGATCTTTCCCAATGGAACACCTATGCTATCGATATGAAACAAATGATGGAGCCTGAACCCGGCGCCATTTATCGTGTCGAACTTTCTTTCAATAAAGATCTGTCGGCTTATCCCTGTGACGATTCCGTGAAAGTCTCCCGCGAGCAATTGCTTGCTGAAGATGAAATCAAATTCAAAGAGGAAAGTTCGCGTTTCGATAATGGAGGATACTATTATTATAATGGTGATTTCGACTGGAGTGATTATAATTACAGCGAACGGAATGACCCCTGTTCGAACAGTTACTATTATAATAAGGTAGAAGGCAAGAACGTGCTGGCTACTAACCTCGGCCTGATAGCAATGGCAGGTGAGGATAATGAAATGACGGTCCTGGTGCATAACCTGATTACGACCCATCCGGAGAATGGTGTCAATGTCGCAGCTTACAATTACCAGAACCAGCAGCTGGCATCGGGTATTACGGATAGTCAGGGACAGACCCGTCTGAAGATAACTTCGGGCAAGCCTTTCTATCTGATCGCCTCTTTGGGAAATGAACGCTCTTACCTGCGTGTGGATGGAGGATCGGCATTGTCGTTAAGCTCTTTCGATGTCTCCGGAGAGGTCGTACAGAAAGGCATTAAAGGATTTATCTATGGTGACCGGGGCGTCTGGCGTCCGGGCGATACCTTGTTCCTGAGTTTTATGCTGAACGACCGTGCCAAAAAACTTCCCGCCAACCATCCGGTGGTAATGGAACTGTATAACCCGTTGGGACAATTATATCTGCGTAAGACACAGACCCGGGGAGAACTGGGTCTGTATTCGTTTGCCATGCCGACGGAACCGGATGCACCGACAGGCGCTTGGAATGTAACTGTAAACGTGGGAGGCGTCAGCTTCACCAAACGCCTGCGTGTGGAATCCATCAAGCCGAACCGTCTGAAGATCGACCTGTCCATGCCCGAAAAGACATTATTGCGCGGCGAACCGCTGAACGCACGTCTGCACACGGAATGGTTGCAGGGAGCAACGGCAAGGAACCTTAAATACGATATTCAGGGAACCTTTATCTCTACACCGACCACTTTCAGCGGATTTAAGGATTTCTATTTCGATGATCCTTCGAAAGTGTTTAACAGTGAAGAGAGCAAACTGATTTCTGGAACGACCGACGAGAAGGGAGACGCCCTTGTGCAGGCGAAGTTTGAGATCGGTTCGACGGCTCCGGGTATGTTGATGGCTAACTTCGTTACCCGTGTGTATGAAGAATCGGGCGATTTCAGTATCGATGCCAACCGGATGTTGTATTCGCCTTATAAGCGCTATGCCGGTATCAAGTCGCCGCAGCAGACACGCGAACAACTCAATACGGGAAGCAATTACACCTACGAAGTCGCTTCGGCCGATTACCTGGGCAACCCGCAGGCTAATACGGAACTGGAGGTACAGGTCTATAAAGTGTATTGGTACTGGTGGTGGAGTTCCGACAACAGTAGCCTGGCAAACTATGTCTCCGACTCCTATAACAAACCTGTCAAAAATATGACAGTCCGCACCGGGGAGAACGGGCGCGGGACCTTTAGCTTATCGTTCAGCAATGAAGAGTGGGGCACTTACTTTATTTCCGTGAAGGATAAGGAAAGCAAGCATTCGACCGGTGTCATGAGTTATTTTGACTGGCCTTATAACGAGGGGCGGAGGAATGCCGACGGTAGCGAATCGGCCAGCATGCTGACCTTCAAGACGGATAAGGATAATTACCAGCCGGGTGAGAAACTGGTTATCACCATCCCATCAGCCAAAGGAAGCCGTGCCGTTGTCAGCATAGAAAACGGCACGAAGGTACTGTCCGTCACCGAACATACCTGTGACGACCAACAGACCGTAATCAAACTGGACGTGACCAAAGAGATGCAGCCGAATGCCTACGTTTATGTAACGTTGTTGCAGCCTCACGGAATCACGAAAAACGATTTGCCGATCCGTATGTACGGCGTTGTCCCGTTCACGGTGACCTCTCCGGAAAGTCATTTATATCCCCAGATCAGCATACCGGACGAGATCAAGCCGGAAGCCAACTATGAGGTAACCGTTTCCGAAAAGGACGGCCGCGAAATGGCCTATACCTTAGCCATTGTGGACGAAGGCCTGCTCGACCTTACCCGTTTCCGCACCCCTGAACCCTGGAAGGCGTTCAATGCCCGCGAAGCCCTGGGCGTAAGCACCTGGGATATGTATAACTTCGTAGTCGGCGCTTACGGCGGACGTATCGAACAATTGTTCAGCATCGGTGGCGACGATGCCCTTAACAAGGGACCGAAAGCCATTGTGAACCGCTTCAAGCCGGTTGTCATGTTCGACGGCCCGTTCCTGCTGAAGAAAGGGGAGAAGCAGCGTCATTCCTACCGGATGCCGAACTATAACGGTCGGGTGAAGGTCATGGTCGTAGCCGGCAACGGTGAAGCCTACGGAAATGCCGACAAGAGCGTTTTCGTGCGCAAGCCTGTGATGTTGCTCGGAACGTTGCCCCGTGTGATCGGTGTCGGCGAAGAGATGGTTGTCCCGGCCACCGTATTTGCCACCGAGAACGGTGTCGGAAATGTCAATGTCTCGATCAGTTGTTCCGATAATATGGAAGTCGTGGGGCCGGCCACCCAGCAATTGAACTTTACGGAGAAGAGTGACAAGCAAGCCTCGTTCCGTATCAAGGTGAAAGACCAGCCGGGAGCCGGACGCGTAACGATCACTGCATCGGGCAAAGGCGATAAGTCGGTTTACACGACGGATATCGAGATACGTTCAGTCTCCCGTCCGCAGGTGAAGGTATTGCCTGTCACCCTGGAAGCCGGCAAGTCCTGGAAAGAAACGGTTCAGATGCCGGGAATGAAAGGTACCAATTCGTTAACCCTCGAAGTATCCGACGTGCCGCCTTTGAATCTGTCTTCCCGCCTGTCATACCTGATCGGTTATCCGCACGGATGCGTCGAACAGATCACCTCCAAAGGTTTCCCGCAATTGTATGTCGGTGAATTTGCCGCTTTGTCGAAGGCGCAGCAGACTACGACCGGAAACGCTGTAAAGGAAGTCATCCGCCGCTTGCGTTCTTACCAGACGGTAGACGGTGCGTTCTCTTACTGGCCCGGCGGAACCAGCAGCAATGCCTGGGGAACGGTCTATGCCACCCACTTCCTGCTTTCTGCCGAGACGAAAGGATATCTGGTGCCCGACGGCATGAAGCGGAATGTCCTGAATAACCTCCGTCGTGTGGCACGCGACTGGAAGCCCGTCAACTCCTATTATTCCCGTTCGGAAGAGATGACGCAAGCTTATCGCCTCTATGTCCTCGCTTTGGGACAGACGCCGGAAGTAGGCGCCATGAACCGTCTGAAAGAAAATAAATCGTTGCAACCGATGAGCCGCTGGCTGCTTGCCTCCGCCTATGCCTTGATCGGCCGTAGCGACGTGGCAAAGAACCTGATCGAAAAGACTACGGAGCTGAAAACAGATTATTCGGACTACGACCTTACATTCGGCAGCGACTTGCGCGACCAGGCCATCCGCCTGATGACGCTCACCCTGCTGGGAGACGGTAAGGAAGCTGCCCTGCTCACCCGTGACATCTCGAAAGAACTTTCGTCGGACGATTGGCTGAGTACGCAATCCACGGCCTTTGCTCTGGTATCCCTCTCCGAATACATGGCAAAGTACAAGGTGGGCGGATCGATGGATTTCACCTATTCCTGCGCCGGAAAGAATGACAAAGTCAGCTCCGTCAAGAACGTATGGACAGAAACCTTGCTGGAAAAGGCAGGGGCATCCGCCTCCGTAGAACTAAAGAACACCGGAACATCGACCTTGTTCGCCCGCATCATTACCGAAGGTATCCCGGAACAAGGCAAGGAAGAAGCCTATGCGAACGGTCTGTCGCTGGCCGTCAGCTACACCGACCAGAACGGCCGGGCTGTGAATATAGCCGACATGCAGCAGGGAACGAATTTCGTAGCCGTGGTGACGGTCAAGAATCCTACCGCCCGCGGCATAAACAACCTGGTATTGACGGAAATATTCCCTGCCGGTTGGGAAATCCTGAACACCCGCTTCCTGAACGACGGGGCGACGGACAAGACGGCCACAGGCATAAATTACCAGGATATCCGCGACGACAAGGTGTATAGCTATATCGACTATCTGCCTTCCGGCCGCCAGGTGACGGTAAAGATCAACCTCTGTGCCGTTTATCCGGGACGCTTCTATCTGCCTCCGGTTTATTGCGAAGCCATGTACGATAATCTGGTACGGGCGAATACCGAAGGGAAAGAAGTGGTTGTAGAATGAAAAAGAGTCTTTTAGGTCTAAGAAATCCCGGTTAACTGTTTAAAGTGGACTTCTTAGGCCTAAAAAGTGGCTTTTAAATGGTGAAAGTTCATCTTTTAGGCCTAAAGACGTGTTTCAAACGTTTAAAGTAGACTTCTTAGGTCTAAGAAATGACTTTTCACCGTTTAAAGTTCATTCCCTAGGTCTAGGAAGGTCACTTTCACCGTTTGACCAGCATTCCCGGACTTCCAAATCGTAAGATAATCCAACTACATCGAAACAAATGCTTGTTTTATTCAGAAGTAACCTTTTTATCTTTGCCGTGGATAAATACAACTGATTCATGAAGAAAAAACACTTACTCTTTGCTTTGTTTTGTAGCGGACTTCTATCCTGTACAGCACCTACAGCGACTCAACAGTTAGCCGGGGATATCCTGGCCGACCAAAGTTTTCATACCGTCGACAGTATGGCCCGTGCCGTAATCCGTAGCGGTTTTAATGCCGGAAGCGGTTACTCCCAGATATGGGCGCGCGATATGAATACCTTTATTGAAGTGGCCTGCGAAGAAAGCAACCCGTCCGATCTGCGCAATGCGATCCTGCTGTTTTTTGCCCTGCAACAGCCAAACGACGAGATGATAGACGGATATGTCCTGAAAACAGACTTCAACTGGGGTGACGATCATCCTTATTATTCCGATGCTGCTCCCGACCATGTCGCTTTCAAGAATACGGTCGAAACCGACCAGGAATCTTCCCTGATCCATATCGTAGGAAAGTATATCCGTAAGACTGGCGACACCTCTATCCTGAACGAAGTGGTAGCCGGCCGCACCGTCTACGACCGTATGGTCGGAATGATCGACTATCTGATGAAGGAACGTTATAGCGAACAATATGGCCTTCTCTACGGAGCCATGACGGCAGACTGGGGCGACGTGCAACCCAACGACGATTTCGGCTGCGATATGAATGAATTGTCGGACCCCGCGATCGATGTCTACGACAATGCCATGTTTATCATCGCCCTCGACTTTATGCAGGAGATGACTGCGGACAATGTGGATAAGACCCGCTGGAAAGAACTTCGCCAGCATATAGCAGCGAATACCCGCAAACATCTTTGGGATGAACAGCGTCAGAAGTTTATTCCCCATATCTACCTGGAGAAATCTCCGATACCGGAAGGCTTTAACGAACTGGACGTGCATTATCACGGAGGAACCGCCATCGCGATAGAAGCCGGTCTGTTGTCTCCCGAAGAAATAGCCGTTGTCAATGCGCAGATGTTGGAGAATGTCCGCCTGTCCGGTATGCCGAGTATCGGTCTTACGTTGTATCCTACTTATCCGGAAGGATTCTTCCGTGGCGGAATGTCCAAACCCTATATCTATCAGAATGGGGGAGACTGGACCTGGTTCGGCGGCCGTATGATCCAGCAGCTTATTGCCAACGGCATGGTGAAGGAAGCCTACGAAGAAGTGCGTCCGATGATCGACCGCGTCATAAAGAATCAGGGATTTTATGAATGGTACGGCAAAGGTGGCGTACCCAGCGGTTCCGGTCATTTCAAAGGATCGGCCGGGGTACTGGCGAAAGCTATCGAGATGTTCAATCAATGGTCGGAAGAGAATAAATAATAAAATATCATATAAATGAGAAAAAGTAATTACGATAAAAGCCCTTCGACAACTGTCGATGGGGCTCTTTGGAAAGGTTGGGAGTCTGTTCTGGATAAGCTGAAGGACGTATGCAACGTCCCGGAAGAGTTGGCGCGAAAGGTCGTTGTCATTGAATGTTATCATGGTGTATACCCGGAGGAACTGGCTGAACATCTGGCAACATTGCATCCTTCTTTGATGATTCATTCGGATCAATGTTTTAAAGGCGTAGAAGATATTGAGAAGATGACGCGTCCTTATCTGACAGACGATCGCCTTTTTGGACGCCGTGCCCCGTTTTACTATGCAGACTTCCTGGATGCGGACAAAGTAAAAGAATGCCGGGAAAAGATAAAAGCTGCGACCGGACTGGTAATCGTCTACGGGCATGCTGCGGCAGAGGTTGTCCCCGAAGCTGATGTACTGGTCTATGTCGATATGGCACGTTGGGAAATACAACAACGTTTCCGCCAGGGAAAGATCGACGGCCTGGGAGTAAGAAACCGGGAGGAAGCGCCTTCGCTCCATTACAAACGTGGATATTTCATTGACTGGAATGTCTGTGACGCCCTGAAAAAACATCTGTTACCGAAAGCAGATTACTGGCTGGACACTCATATCCCCGGTATGCCTAAAATGATAACCGGCGAAACCCTACGTGCCGGACTGGAAAAGACAGCCCGTAAACCGTTTCGCGTGGTTCCTTTCTTCGACCCGGCCCCCTGGGGAGGCCAGTGATGAAGGAAGTCTGCGACCTCGATAAGGAACAGGCAAACTTCGGTTGGTGTTTCGACTGCGTGCCCGAAGAGAACAGCCTGTACCTGAAAGTAGAAGGCGAACTGTTTGAGATGGCCTCTAATAATCTTGTATTTTATCAAACCCGTAACCTGTTGGGAGGCCCGGTCGAATCGCGCTTCGGACAGGATTTCCCGATCCGTTTCGACTTCCTGGATACGATGGGAGGGGGCAACCTCAGTTTGCAGGTACACCCGACTACCCAGTATATCCGTGATACGTTCGGTATCTATTATACACAGGACGAAAGTTATTATCTGCTGGACGCCGGAGAGGATGCAACCGTTTACCTCGGTCTGAAAACGGGCGTGAACCCGGATGAGATGATCGACGCATTGAATGAAGCCCAGGTATCGGGTAAGCCGTTCGATACGGAGAAGTACGTAAACAAATGGCCGGCCAAGAAACATGATCATTATCTGATCCCGAACGGAACTATCCATTGCTCCGGTTCTAATGCGATGGTACTGGAGATCAGTGCTACCCCGAGCCTTTTCACATTTAAGTTATGGGACTGGGGACGCCTGGGGTTGGACGGCAAACCGCGTCCTATCAACATCACCCATGGTTCGCATGTGATACAATGGGAACGGCAGACGGAGTTTGTACGCGACCAGTTGGTCAACCATTTCGAACCGCGTGCCGAAGGCGAAGGCTGGGTAGAAGAACGTACTGGTCTGCATGAAAATGAGTTTATCGAAACCCGCCGCCACTGGTTTACCGGCACAGTGCCGCACAATACAGGTGGGGGAGTCAACGTTTTTAATGTGATAGAAGGAGATGAACTGATCGTGGAAAGTCCGGTAAATGCGTTCGAACCGTTTATCGTTCATTATGCCGAGACATTTATCGTACCTGCCGTAGTCGGTGATTACACGATCCGCCCGTATGGCATTTCAGAAGGAAAAACCTGCGGAACGATCAAGGCTTATGTACGGACGAAAGGATAATAATCGAATATCAATTAAACACACATATATATAATGTATAACGATAACCGCATAGTAATGACCCTTGATGCCGGAGGGACCAACCTGGTCTTTTCGGCTATCCGTGGGGGAAATGAGATAGTGACTCCTATAACGTTGCCCTCTTGTGCCTGTAATCTGGAACAATGCCTGGGGCAATTGGCCACAGGTTTTTCCCGGATTCGCGAACAACTGACGGAAGCCCCGGTTGCCATCAGTTTTGCTTTTCCCGGACCAGCCGATTATCCGGCCGGTATTATCGGTAACCTGCCGAACTTTCCTTCTTTCCGCGGAGGCGTAGCGTTAGGGCCGTATCTGGAAGAAAAGTTCGGCATCCCTGTCTTCATCAATAATGACGGCGACCTTTTTGCTTATGGCGAAGCCCTTACCGGAGCATTGCCGGAGGTAAATCTTCGTCTGGAAAAGGCGGGAAGCATTAAGCGTTATAAAAATCTGCTCGGCGTAACACTCGGTACCGGTTTTGGTGCCGGAGTCGTGATCAATGGTGATCTGCTGATGGGAGACAATGCCGCCGGAGGTGATATCTGGTGTTTCCGCAATAAGAAATACCAGCAATATATCGTAGAGGAAAGCGTCAGTATCCGAGCCGTGCAACATGTCTATCGCGAGCTTTCCGGCGACACTTCCGCTTTGACTCCGAAGGATATTTTCGATATTGCCGAAGGTACCCGTCCCGGAAATCAGGATGCCGCCCGCCGCGCCTTTGCCGAACTGGGGGAAATGGCCGGGGATGCTATAGCGCAGGCCATCACTTTGATCGACGGTCTGGTCGTGATTGGCGGAGGACTGACCGGTGCTGCCAAATATTTCATGCCTGCCTTGCTTGAAGAGATGAACAGCGAGACCGGTATGATGGACGGAAGCCGTTTCAGCCGTCTGCAAAGCAAAGCATTCAACCTGGATGACGAAGCGGACTTCAACCGGTTTGCCCGAGGGGAAGCGGTGAAGATACCTGTTCCCGGTTCGGACCGCCAGGTGGATTACGACCCTTGCAAACGCATCGGTGTCATGATAAGTAAGCAGGGAGCCAGCCGCTCGGTCGCTTTGGGTGCTTACGTATATGCCTTGAATCATTTATAAGAATATAAAAATAAATACGCCATGAATAAAAACTGTTTAATAACTCCGGTTCTCACCCTTCTGACAGGTTTGCTGGTTGTTTCCTGCTCGCCGGTGAAAGAAGAGAAGGCGGTTACGGAGAACCTGTCTCAATATGTGGAGCCACGTATCGGGACGGCACATTGCCGTTGGTTCCATTTCACTCCGGGAGCCTCTCCTTTCGGTATGGCCAAACCTGCTCCGTCGACAAACGCTCATTTGGGGAATAACTCCGGCTGGGAAGCAACCGGCTATGACTATCGCGATACTTCCATTGAAGGTTTTCCCTGTCTCCACGAGTTCCAGGTGGGCGGTATCGTCCTGATGCCGACGGTGGGTGAATTGAAGACTGTCCCCGGTGCCGTGAATGATTCGACCGGAAGCGGTTACCGTTCCCGCTTCGATCATTCGGAAGAGATTGCTACTGCCGGTTATTATTCTGTGAACCTGCAAGACTACCATATCCGGGCAGAATTGACATCTACTCCTCGCGTGGCCTTTCAGCGTTATACGTTCCCTGCTTCCGAAGAAAGCCGTATCCTGTTCGATATCGGTAACCGGCAGGGCGAAAGTGGTGCCGTGAAGGATGCCTCCGTCACGTTGAACGATGACGGGACGGTTGAAGCTGGGTGATTACCTTGCCGGAATATGTAAAGAAATACCAGCCGGGCGCAACAGTTCCGTTATATTTTTCTGCCCAGTTGGATAAACAGCCTTCCGGATATGGCACCTTCATCGGTGAAAAGGTACAACCGGATGCAAAACAGGTTTCCGGAGTCGGTTCGGGATTATATCTTACCTATAAGACTACGGAAGGAGAAAGCATTACTGCCAAGGTCGGCCTGTCGTATACCTCTGTGGAAAATGCCCGTCTGAACCGTGATACGGAAGCCCGCACGCTAACCTTTGACGAGGCGAAAGACGCGGCTCACCGGCAGTGGGAAGACTACCTCGGACGCATCCGGGTGGAGACGCCGGTCAAAGAAGATAAGGTGAAATTCTATACAGGCCTTTACCATGCCCTGCTGGGACGTGGTCTTGCCAGCGACGTAAACGGAGCTTATCCCCGCAACGATGGTAGTGTAGGGCAGATACCTCTGGAAAATGGCAAGCCAGCTCATAATTTCTATAATACAGACGGTATCTGGGGTGGCCAATGGAATCTGGCACAGGTTTGGGCGTTGATCGCTCCCGAATATTATGCCGATTATATCAGCAGTCATTTGCTGGTATATAAGGATGCCGGTTGGCTAGGTGACGGTATAGCCTGTAGCCGGTATGTTTCAGGTGTAGGTACGAATTTGTTGGGAGCTGTTTTTGCCGGTGCTTATCAATGCGGTATCCGCAATTATGATGTCGACCTCGCTTATGAAGCTGCCCGTAAGAATGAACTGGATGGCGAAAACCGTCCGTTGGGAGCCGGTAAGGTCGATACGGATAAATTCCTTGAGTACGGTTACGTTCCCCATTTGGATAAGGGGGATGGTCCCGACGAGGCCTTTATGTTCTCCGCTTCCCATACATTAGAATATTCTTACAGTGCCTGGGCAGTCGCTCAATGGGCAAAGAAATTGGGTAAGACTGACGACTATGATAAACTGATGTGGCTGTCGAAAGGCTGGGAACGTATCTATGATCCGTCCACTAATTTTGTTCATCCGAAGAAGGCTGATGGTAGTTTCATGGATAACTTCAACCCGATGCAGGTATGGCGCGGTTTCCAGGAAGGAAATGCCTGGCAGTACACGTTCTATGTACCGCATGATGCGGAAGGTCTGGTCGGCAAAGTCGGAGCCGATGTTTTCAATCAGCGTCTCGACAGTATCTTTACTGTTTCCCGTGAGCTGATCTTCAGCGGTGGCACAGAAGTCGGAGCCTTTGCCGGTCTGCAAACTTTGTATAATCATGGCAACCAACCTTGCCTCCATATCTCTTGGCTGTTCAACGAGGCAGGACGTCCTTCGCTGACCCAGAAATGGGTACGTGCCATTCTGGACGAGTTCTATGGAACGGATGGTATTCATGGTTACGGTTACGGGCAGGATGAAGACCAGGGACAGTTGGGTGCCTGGTATGCGATCGCTTCCCTGGGACTGTTCGATGTCAAAGGACTGACAGACCCGCAACCTTCTTTTGCTTTGGGCAGCCCTGTATTCGATAAAATAACGATTCAGCTGAATAATACATATTATAAAGGAAAAGAATTTGTTATCGAAGCAAAGAACAACAGCAAAGAAAACTATTACGTTCAACAGTATCGCCTGAATGGTAAAGTCTATCCAACTACCCGCATTCCTTTTGAAACAATTGCAGCCGGAGGACGTCTGGAACTGGACATGGGGAATCAGCCGGTAGATACATACAATGATTATTGAAAAAACAATACATACCATGAATAAACAAAATTCGAAAGCCATTTACCCCATCCTCTTCGGTTTCTTTGTGATGGGCTTTGCAGATGTTGTCGGCATAGCAACCAACTATGTAAAGGTAGACTTCTCATTGTCTGATACATTGGCAAACCTGATTCCGATGATGGTTTTCCTTTGGTTCGCCCTGTTTTCTATTCCGACAGGAGTTATGATGGGAAAGGTCGGACGACGTAACACGGTGGTCATCGCGTTGGCTGTTACAGCCCTGGCGATGTTGCTGCCTCTGTTCTTTTATGACTTTGCCTGTATCCTGCTGGCCTTTGCCTTATTGGGGATCGGTAATACTATTTTACAGGTTTCCCTGAATCCGATGGTGGCTAATGTGGTTAGTCCGGACCGTATTACGAGTGTCCTGACTCTGGGGCAATTTATCAAGTCGATTTCCTCTTTCCTCGGCCCGATCATTGCCGGAGCTGCTGCCTCTTTCTGGGGTGACTGGAAATTGATATTCCTTGTTTACGCAGTAACGACACTGATCTCTACGATCTGGCTGATCTCCACGATTCCGGGAAAGGAAAAACTGGAAGAGGCCGGGGCTACCTTTGCTACCACCTTATCCCTGTTCAAGGATAAATATATCGTATCCCTGTTCCTGGGGATCCTTTTTATTGTCGGTATAGATGTCGGTTTGAATACCACTATCCCCAAGTTGCTGATGGAACGGACAGGCATGCCCGTTTCCGAAGCCGGACTGGGTACCAGCCTTTATTTTGCCGCCCGTACGATCGGTTCGTTTGCCGGAGCTTTCCTGCTGGCGAAGCTCTCCGGTGCTCGCTTCCTGAAATATAGCATGTTTGTTGCGATAGCGGCATTTGTCTTATTGTTGCTGGTTCCGGATATGTGGAGCATGTTTGTTATGATCGTTATTGTAGGGTTGGCGTGTGCGAATGTCTTTTCGATCATCTTCTCATACGCCCTTCAGCACAAGCCGGAACGGGCAAATGAAATATCCGCCCTGATGATCATGGGAGTATCCGGTGGTGCCTTGATAACGCCGTTGATGGGAATTGTAGCCGATGGTTTCGGACAGGTTGCCGGATTGTCTATCCTCATGCTTTGCATCCTTTATATTTGTATAATCTCTTTTAGAATCGATAAAAAATAGATGCTTATGAAAACGCTTAAAACCTTATTCCTGGCAGGGCTGGCTTTGTTTACCATGTCATCCTTTGTCTGGAGCGCTTCGACCGCTCCGCCGGGGATCGAGACGCATCTCTTTCCCGCTTTGTATAAAACAGCGAAAGGACCGGTACAGAAAGTACGGGTTACGGTAAAACACGAAGGAGCCTCCGCCAATGCAACGATTACCCTGGGCGATCAGTCCCGGAAAGTGAAATTGAATGACGGGCCGAATCCCTTCTTTTTTGAGATACCGCAGGTACAGTCTGCCGTGCAGTTGCCTCTGACAGTAACTGTCGGTAAGGAACAAGAATCTGCCCGAGTGGAAGTAAAACCTGTCCGTCACTGGCAGATGAATATGGTGCAGCATACGCATACCGATATTGGCTACACCCGTTCGCAAACTGAAATCCTGGCAGAACATCTCCGCTACATCGACTATGCGCTCGACTATTGCGACGCTACCGATAATTACCCCGACTTTGCCAAGTTCCGCTGGACCTGCGAAATTGCCTGGGCCGTTAGCGAATACCTGAAATGCCGCCCTGCCGAACAGATCGCCCGTCTGAAAAAGCGGGTAGCCGAAGGACGCATCGAACTGGCTGCCATGTATCTGAACTTCGATGAATTGCCTGACGAACAGACATTGGCCGCCTCCCTCTACCCGTTGAAGGCCTTCCGTGAAGCTGGAATGAAAGCGGAAGTCGCTATGCAGAACGATGTGAACGGTATCGGCTGGTGCTTCACTGAATTTTTTGCCGATGCAGGTGTGAAATATGTCAATATGGGAACACACGGTCACCGTGCCCTGATCTGTTTCGACTATCCGACTGTTTTTTGGTGGCAATCGCCTTCGGGAAAGAAGGTATTGGCCTATCGTGCCGAACATTATAATATGGGTAACTTCTTTGGCATCCATACTGATAACTTCGAACAGTTCGAGGAACGTGTACTGAATTATCTAGGAGAGATGGAAGCCAAAAACTATCCGTACGATATCGTTGCTGCCCAGCATTCCGGTTATTTCACGGATAATTCACCTCCTTCGACAAAGAGTTGCGAGATGCTGATGAAATGGAATGAGAAATATGAATGGCCTAAAATACGTACAGCTGTGGCTAGCGAGTTCATCAAAGAGGTGGAATCGAACTATGCCGATAAGATACAGACCATCCGTGGCGCATGGCCCGACTGGTGGACGGATGGTTTTGCTTCCGGTGCCCGTGAAGCGGCTATTTCCCGTATCACCCATTCGGACATTATCGCCAACCAGGCAGGTCTGTCTTTTGCCGGTATGCTGGGAGCCAAACTTCCTTCTCAGATCGGTAACCAGATATACGACATCAACAAGGCCCTGTTGTTTTATGATGAACATACATTCGGTTACAGCGAAAGCGTCCGTGATGCCTATTGCAAGGAAACCTGGGAGCAGCGTTCCCTGAAACAATCGTATGCCTGGGAGGCTTACCGTCATTCCGGTTTGCTGGGAGAAGTGACGATGGGATTATTACAGTCGTTTGTTCCGAAAGCTGAATATCCCTCGGTGGCTGTCTTCAATACGTTGAACTGGGCGTATAGCGGTATAGCAAAGTGTATATCGATCACCAGATATTACCTCGCGAGAAAGCCTTCGAAATAGTGGATGCCTCCGGGAATATCATTCCTGCGCAACCGGCGGAAAGCCGTTCGGACGGTACTTACTGGTCGCTTTACGTGAAAGACGTACCTGCCTTCGGGTATGCCCAATATTATATAAAGGTAAAAGACGAGCCTCGTCCTGCCGTGCAATTGGCAGATAAATTGGAGAATGCTCATGTCGAGAATCCCTGGTATGCCATCGATTTCAACTCACGCAAGGGAACCATCAGTAAACTGTTCGACAAGGAACTGAACAAGGAGCTGACTACCCCGAATGCCGAGTGGGAGCTGGGCGAATTTATCTACGAGATCATCGACAGCCGTCATCCGATGGAACAGTATCGCGCACCGCAATTCCTTCGCCGCCGTCCCGAACGGATTCGTTTCGAGCGTTACGAAAAGGGAGCGATCTGGGATACGTATCGTTTCCGTGGCGAGACTGTTGCCGGTCGTGAACCGAACAACCTGATGGTCGAGTTCCGTGTATTTAATGTGACAAAGAAGATCGATATTGTTTACCGTCTGCGTAAAAAAGCCATTACCGATCCCGAAGCTGTCTATATCTCGTTTCCGTTTGAGGTGAATCAGGGAAAGATATTCCTGGATGTTCCCGGCGGAACGATCGAAGCGGGTGTAGACCAGATTCCCGGTTCATCGAACGACTGGTATACCGTCCAGAACTTTGCTACGGCGCGTAACAGCGAATCGCAGGTAGTGATGGGCAGCCCTGAAATACCGTTGATGCAGTTCGGGGCAATCAACACCGGACGCTATAAGGCTGGTGCTGTTCCCCAGTCCACCAATATGTATTCCTGGCCGATGAACAACTATTGGGTAACCAATTTCAATGCCGACCAGATGGGTGAACTGCAATGGAGTTACTTTATCAATTCAAGCAAAGACAACTCGATTGGTTATGCCACCCGTTTTGCCTGGGAGAACCGCATCCCGTTCCTGACCCGCGTATTGCCGGCGGGAGCGAAGGGAAGCAAAGTTGTATCTCCTGCTTCCGTGTTCAATATCTCATCCGACAATTTGTTGTTGGTGAATATGAAACCTGTTGAAGGAGAAAACGCCGTGATGCTTCAGTTGCGTGAGATTGCAGGAAAACCGGCTAAATTTGCCGTTACTTCCGATAAGGTCAACTTTACGAAAGTCACTGTTTGTGATGTAGTGGGAGACCCGGTTGCCGGAAATGCAACAACCGACTTTGTCCCCTGGGAGAATAAGTTTATAAAACTTTCCTGGTAATCTATCTGTAAGATAAAGCAATGCCACTTATGAAACTATCCTTCTGTAATAAAGGATTTTCATAAGTGGCATTTTTTTATTATTCCCCTTGATACGTTTGGTAAATAAATATTTCTTACCTGAACTTTATTGCCGTGAAAGTATCTTTTATATCTTTGCTGTGATTATAACATTCATGTCTATGGTATTCTGTAAAGAATAGTAACTCCTGATATAAAAATGCAAGTGGAAAATACAGATATTTTGCTGAAAGATGTACGGAATAATTTTGACAAAATCTATGTTCTATATTATTCCCGTATGTTCCGTTTTGCTAAAGAATATGTATTGTTTGACGAAGATGCGGAGAATATAGTACAGGATGTTTTTCTCCTGTTGTGGGAAAAGAGGGAAGTGTTGGATATACAGATCAGTTTAGTCTCCTATCTTTTCGCTCTGGTTAAAAATAAATCCCTGGATTACCTCAGGCACAAGGTAATAGCAGATGAATATAAACAGGAGCTTAGTGCGAAGTTAACCGCCCTTGAATTATTGAATTACTCTTTTACTTCTGATGAAGAAATAGAACAAATACTGATGACGGCAATCAATAAACTTCCGGAACGCTGCCGGCAGGTATTTCTTAAAAGCCGTATCGAAGGAAAGAGAAACCGTGAGATAGCCAATGAACTTAACTTAACCGTAAGTACGGTGGAAAACCAGATGACCATTGCCCTGAGAAAACTCCGTGTAGAGTTGAAGGACTATTTGCCCCTGCTACTCTTTCTTTTAGATGTTAAATAATATTTATTTGTACAACGGCTTTAGGAGGAAATCGCTTTTGAAACGCTCTCCTTGTATAAAAGCCGGAAAATGCACATTTTAATAACAAAATACTTTGAAGGAGAAATAACGGCAGCCGAAAGAAAGTCGTTATTCTCGATGATCCAGGCAGATGAAGAGTTGAGGAAAGACTTTTCTTCTGTACAGAACCTGTATGCTTTATCTTCCTGGTTACCAAATGAAAATGACGAATTTGAGGCTGTGGATAAATTAGCCGCTTTCAAACAGACCCATTGCAGGAAAAAGCGTTATCCGATACATATCATTAAACATGCTGCCGGTTATGCCGCTGCCATTTGTATAACAATTCTCTCGACCTGGATGGTCATGAATGACCGGGAACCGGCAGAAGAAATGGTCACTTACGAGGAATTTACGACCCCGTCCGGACAACGGGCGATGGTGAAACTGCACGACGGAACGACTGTCTGGTTGAACGCCCGTTCCACGCTCCGCTATCCGAATCATTTTGCCCGTGAAGAACGTAAAGTGGAACTGGACGGGGAAGCCTTTTTCGATGTTGAACATAATGAACATAAACCTTTTGTGGTGTCAACGGAGAAACTGGATATAAAAGTCCTGGGAACGAAGTTCAATGTATTTGCCTATAAAGGCCGGGAAGAATTTAATACGGCATTGCTGGAAGGTTCGGTGAAAGTATATGAACGTATGAACGAGGAAAAGGCGCTGTTTATGAATCCAAACGAATGTGTGGAATTAAAAGATAATAAATTAGTGAAACGCCCTATGGGCAATACCGATTTTTTGCTGTGGAAAGAAGGTATTTATGCCTTTGATGACGTCCCGTTTGAAGACATAATAAAGAAGTTTGAATTATATTATGATATCGTGATAACGGTCAATAATAGCAAGCTTATGAAATATAAGTTTAGTGGAAAATTCCGGCAGAGGGATGGGGTGGAAAGTGCACTCCGCACACTGCGGAAAGTCTATTATTTTACTTATATTAAAGATGAAGAAAACAATAATATTGTAATACGATAAAGACTGAGAGAATAAAATATGTTCAACCTTTAAATCATCATTTGCCTATGGAAATATAAAGAATAAAAAAACGGCCGAAAGACGTTCCCGCATCCATTCGGCCGCATGCTAACACGTAATCAAAGTAATTAAGTATTAACAAATAATGGAAACAAAGTTATGAAAAAAGAACCGAAAATTCTAAATGTTATGAGAATTTCAGCCATTCTGCTTTCCCTTTGTGTATTCTCTTCCTTTGCTTCAAAGACCAGTTCGCAAAACGTGAAAGTGAATATGAGCGGAAAGAATATGACTATCGCTAATTTTATAGATCAGATTGAACAGCAGACAGATTATCTGTTTGTCTATAGTAAAAATGAAGTAGATGTAAATAAAACCATTCCTGTAAAAGCCGGAAGTAAATCCGTTGCCCAATACCTGAATGACGCTTTTGCAGGCTCGGAAGTGAAGTTCGCTTTTGAGAATGATTATATCGTACTGACGAAGAACAGCTTGCTTTCTATCAAGCAGCAAGGTAAGAAAGTAACCGGTTCGGTAACCGATTCGTCCGGAGAGCCTGTCATCGGTGCCAATGTGGTAGTGAAAGGAACAACCAACGGTACGATCACGGATGTCGATGGTAAATTCTCCCTGGAGATTCCGGATAAAGCGGTATTGGTGATCTCTTATATCGGTTATCTGACCCGCGAAGTCTCGGTAAACGGCCAGTCGACTGTCAGTGCAGTACTGACAGAAGATACACAGGCGCTGGATGAAGTCGTTGTTGTCGGCTACGGAACAATGCGCAAATCGGATGTAACAGGATCTATCGGAGTTGCCAAAGGAGAGGAACTGACAAAGAATCAGAACTTCAGTGCATTGGATAACCTGCGCGGTAAAGTCTCCGGCGTCAATATCTTCTCGAATTCCAGCCAGCCGGGAGCCTATGCGAACCGTGTCATTATCCGTGGTATGGCTACTATCAACTCTTCTTCCGAACCGTTATATGTAGTGGACGGTGTCGTGATGGAAGACTTCGGACTGGTTAACCCGAATGATATCGAATCCATGGAAGTGTTGAAAGACGCTTCTGCTGCTGCCATCTACGGTGCACGTGGTGCCAACGGAGTTATTATGGTCACAACCAAACGGGGAAAGAAAGACGGCGAAGGAACCTCTGTCAGTTATCAGGGATCAGTCAGCGTCAGTCATATTGCCCGTAAGATGGACTTGCTGAATTCGCAGGAATGGGTAGACACTTTCATGAAAGGGTTGGAGAATGAGAATACCTATATGGGGAAAGACTGGTCGTTGGACCGTTCCTATTGGTTCCATGACCGTAACTATTTCGATGAAAACGGTAATCCTTTGTATGATACCGACTGGCAGGATGAGGCTACCCGTACGGCTGTTTCACACAACCATCAGATAAACATACAGCAGGCCGGCAAGAACTCTTCCATGGGTGCTTTCCTGAATTATACCGATCAGCAGGGTATTGTTAATAATACGTATAACAAACGTCTGAATGCCAAGGTCGCTTACGATGCCAATCCGACTCCCTGGTTGTCTACGGCTGTTAACCTGTTGGTTAACCATACATGGGGACGCTATACTCCGGAAGACGGCGGCGGACAGGATGCCCGCCGTACCATGATCGAGATGGTTCCCTGGCTGCCGGTCTATGATGCCAACGGTGATTATACGACAAGCACCACTTCTTTGAGCGAAAGCAATTATTTCGGTCTGGAGGGCATGTCCAATCCGGCTATGATCCTGGACTTGCAGAAACGTATGCGATATAATACGCAGATATTCGGTAATGCTGCGCTGACTTTCCATTTGATGGACGGCCTGGACCTGAAGACCCTGTTCGGTATCGACAGCCATAATGCAACCTACAGGGGATATTCTTCCATCTCCCTGAATAATATCTCCATGCCTAACGGTTGGGCTGAATACCAGAACTGGAACTCACTCTACTGGCAGGAAGAAACTTACCTGACTTACAGTAAAGTATTCGGCGATCACCGCATAAACGCCATGGCCGGTTTATCCTGGCAGGAACGCACACAGCGTTGGAACAAATCCCGTACGAAAGGTTTTGCTGACGACTTCTACGAAGACAACAACATGGCTGTCGGAACCAATCCGGGCAGTCCGGAATCAAGTTGGGAACGTTGGGCTATGAACTCTTATTTCCTGCGTTTGGCTTATACCTATAAAGATCGTTACTCGGCAACCGTTACCGGCCGTGTCGATGGTTCTTCCAAATTCGGTGATAACAATAAATATGCCTTTTTCCCCTCTGCTGGTCTGGCATGGAATATCTCTCAGGAAGATTCCCTGTCTGACAGTGAAGTGATAAGCAACCTGAAACTGCACACCAGTTATGGTTTGACCGGTAACTCTGAAATTGGTCCGTACAATTCGTTGGGCAAGACGGATGCCGGAACGCATCTGATCGACGGTAAACGTGCTCCCTGGTCTTATATCAAGACCATGTCGAACCCGGATCTGAAATGGGAAAAGACGGGGCAGTTTGATATCGGTTTCGATATTGGCTTCTTCCAGAACCGTTTGAACCTGGATATCGCTTACTATAATAAGAAAACGACCGACTTGCTTTTGGACTGCCCGGTTCCTCACTCGACAGGATTCAGCACGATCTTTAAAAATATCGGAGCAGTAAGAAACCAGGGTATGGATTTGATGGTGAATGCAACTCCGGTACGTAGTAAAGAATTCAACTGGAACTCAGTAGTAAACCTGAACTATAACAAAAATAAGATCCTTGCTCTGGGTGATACCGATGCCGATGTGTATCTGTACGATTGGGTAAACGGCGGCAGTATCCTGCGTGTCGGAGAAAGTATGGGTAGCTTCTATGGCCTGCAACGTTACGGTGTTTATACGATAGAAGACTTTGAAGCCGGCAATTGCGAAAAGAATCAGATAGGCCGTGCAAAACGCTCTTCCGAAAAAGAGATCATCGGTAAAGGATTACCGGATTGGACGGGTAGCTGGATCAATAACTTCTCTTACAAGAATTTTGATCTTACACTGGATTTGCAGTTTGTATGGGGCGTTGAAACGTTGCAGCGTTTCTTCCACTCAACTTATGACCGTTTCGGTATAACCAACGGCTTGAAGAATATCCTGTATGATGCCTATGACGGAACAAATCCGGGAACCATGCAGCAGATGATCTATCTGCAAAGCGGCGACCATAACGGAGAAAAACATGCCGGCCAGGATACGACAACCGACTCTCAATGGGTTGCCAACGGTTCTTATCTGCGTTGCAATATGTTGCAGATAGGATATACATTTGAAAAGAATGCCGTCAAGAAACTCGGTTTGTCCGGTTTGCGCCTGTATGCTAGTGGTAATAACCTGTTCCAGATTGTCTCTAAGGATTTCCTGGGTTACGATCCCGAATCGACTTCCGAGACCAGTTCGACGGACAAGGGAGCCGGCAAGTTCGGCCAGAACATGACTTTCTTCTCTTATCCGAGAGCACGTACGTTTACTTTCGGTGTTAATGTGACTTTCTGATTCATTTAACTAATTAAGACGATTAAAATATGAAAAAGATATTGACGACCGCGATTTTATGTGCCGGACTGTTCAGCTTTACGGCATGTAGTGATTTTCTGGATGAAAAGCCTAAAAGCCAGCTGACTACTGTCGGTTATTATACAACGGAAGCGCAGGCATTGGCCAACGTCAACTATTTGTACCGTACAGGTGCTATCCGGCAGATAGCATCGGCGCCGAGTGCTTATGTCGGAAGTTTTGCCTCCATTACCGGACTGCTCACTGGTTATTTTCTGAACAGCTATGAAGGGCAGGAGATCGTTTGTAAGTATTCCCGCGAATTGAACCGCCAGCAATACACTATGCAAATCTCAGGAACGATGGACGGAATCTGGGATGCCTGTTATAAAGCGATCAACGTGTCAAACGCAGCCATTAAAAATATTCCGGATATAAAGATGGAAGAGGCGGTATCGACCCGCTTGATCGGAGAGGCCAAGTTCTTCCGTGCATTCAATTATTTCTATCTGGTGAAAACATTCGGAGCTGTTCCTTTCTATACGGAACCTTATGTTATTGCAGAGAACATGGAACTTGAACGTACGGCGCCCGAAACCATTTACGCCCAGATCGAAGCCGACCTGAAAGAGGCGACCGATGTGTTGCCGGCTGCAAAATTTGCCGACAACTCTCACCGGATCACCCGGTATGCCGCCGCTATGATGCTGACTTCCGTGTATATGCAGCAGGGTAAATATGCCGATGCCGCCCAGTACGCAAAAATAGTGATCGACTCGCCCCATAAGCTGGTTCAGAATGACGACCTCAAGATGAACAGTGCTTTCAACAAGCTGCGTTCGACCGATGATCTCGACGAAGTGATCTATGCCCAGGAATACGACAACGCAGTGAATACAAGCGACTGGTTCCCTACATATGCCTTTAATTCAAGTGCCGTGTCCGTATTCGGTACCTATTCGATTTTCGAACGTGTCTACGGCCCTGTTGATGAATTTCTGAATGTGTATGACAAGAACGATTTGCGCGTTCAGCCGAACCAGTTCTTCCATTGGGAATACACTAACCCGAACACGGGAGCGACCTGGTCTTCCAAGAATGCCGGATGCTGGTATTATTATGATGAAGACGCTTTGCTGAGTACAGGTAAGGGCACAAAAGACTGGAATATCTTCCGCTACGCCGAAGCCTTGCTGGACGGAGCGGAGTCTATTGCCCAAAGCCAGGGAGTCACGGCCGAAGCTACCGAATATCTGGCACAGGTGCAGGCCCGTGCCGATATGGAAGGTAAAACAGCCGGCCAGATTGCCGCCGATTTGCAGAAGCTGTCGAAACAGGCATTTATCGAAGCCTGCTGGACCGAACGTTTGCGTGAGTTCCCGCTGGAATACAAGATCTGGGATGATTGCGTGCGTACGGGCAAATTCCCGGTGATCTCCAAAACAGAAGCCGGCCGGGTAAATTATGTAGATTTGATAGGAGCCCAGAATGCTTCCGGTGCTACGTTTAAGGAAACCGACCTGCTATGGCCGATCTCAGTAAATGAAATGCAGCGTAATCCCCGCCTGACTCAAAACTCCGGTTACTCTTCGAAGTAATCGTGATGACATGGCGTCTGATTGCATTTGCTTGCCGATGTAATCTGTTGCCGACGCTGTCGGTAATATTGTTGACGCTGTCGAAAACTTTGCCGACACTGTCGTTTATTTTGCCGACAGTGTCGGCTACAGTTTTTATAGGCAACTGATCAGGAACAGCTCCTGTCAGACAGAAATTTAGCCTGGAAGTATTAAGATTACAAGGTCGCTTATGTACCGAAGACTAGGTTTGGACTTCATTTTCCCTTAAAAAGAGTCCCTTTATGTGATTTTGTATATGAATTAAAGATATTTGTATTCTTTCTCTTCCGGATTGTCTTTATCTTTGTGTGAATAATGAATTTGATGATTTGGCTTCATTTAAACTTATAAATTCAACCCAAAATAAGAAAACATGAATAAAAAAAATGTATTGGCTATTGCTTTGGTCGCGATGACGGCCTGGATTGGAAAGCCAGCTATGGCAGCTCCCGGTAACGACGCCTTTGACCCGGTAGAGTATGCAATGCCGTTGATGGGAACTCAATCGAGCTTTGAACTATCGACAGGAAACACTTATCCCGCCATTGCCCGTCCCTGGGGGATGAACTTCTGGACTCCCCAGACAGGAAAGATGGGAGACGGATGGCAGTATGTATATACCGCAAATAAGATAAGAGGATTCAAACAAACCCACCAGCCAAGTCCGTGGATCAACGATTACGGACAGTTTGCCATTATGCCTGTTGTGGGCGCTCCTGAATTTGACCAGGATAAACGTGCCAGCTGGTTCTCCCATAAGAGTGAAGTGGTGAAACCTTATTATTATAAAGCCTATCTGGCCGATCACGATGTGGTAACGGAGCTGACTCCGACCGACCGTGCCGCTCTGTTCCGTTTCACCTTCCCGGAAAACGATCATTCTTACATTGTGGTAGACGCGTTGGATAACGGTTCTTATATCAAAGTCATCCCGGAAGAAAACAAGATTGTCGGTTACTCTACCAAGAATAGCGGCGGTGTTCCTGAGAACTTCAAGAACTACTTTATTATTGAATTCGATAAACCTTTTACCTACGAAGCGACGTTTGCCGACAACACGCTGAAAGAAGGTTCGAAAGAACAAACTTCCAGCCATGTGGGTGCCGTGATCGGTTTCAAGACGAAGAAAGGCGAAATCGTTCAGGCCAAGGTGGCTTCTTCCTTCATCAGCTTCGACCAGGCTGCTGTAAATATGAAAGAATTGGGTAATGATAATTTCGATACCCTGGTTTCTAAAGGTAAACAAGCCTGGAACGATGTCTTGGGAAAGATCGAGGTAGAAGGCGGAACATTGGACCAGTACCGTACGTTCTATTCCTGTATGTACCGTTCATTGCTTTTCCCGCGTAAGTTTTATGAGATCGATGCAGCCGGAAATGTAGTTCATTACAGTCCGTACAACGGCGAAGTTCTGCCGGGATATATGTTTACCGATACCGGTTTCTGGGATACGTTCCGTGCCCTGTTCCCGTTCCTGAACCTGATGTATCCGTCTATGAACAAGGAAATGCAGGAAGGTCTGATCAATACCTATAAGGAAAGCGGCTTCTTCCCCGAATGGGCAAGTCCGGGACACCGTGGTTGCATGGTGGGTAACAACTCGGCTTCCATCCTGGTAGATGCTTATATGAAGGGCGTAAAGGTCGATGACCTGGAAACGATGTACAAAGGCCTGATCCACGGAACGGAAAACGTACACCCGACAGTGTCTTCCACCGGTCGTCTGGGACATGAGTATTACAACAAACTGGGATACGTGCCTTACGATGTCAAGATCAATGAAAACGCAGCCCGTACGCTGGAATATGCTTATAACGACTGGTGTATTTATCAGATCGCCAAAGAACTGGGCCGTCCGAAGAAAGAACTCGACCTGTATGCTAAACGTGCCATGAATTATAAGAATCTGTATGACAAGGAAAGTAAACTGATGCGCGGAAAAAATGCCGACGGTACTTTCCAGTCACCGTTCTCTCCGTTGAAGTGGGGGGATGCTTTCACCGAAGGCAACAGTTGGCATTATACCTGGTCTGTCTTCCACGATCCGCAGGGACTGATCGACCTGATGGGTGGCAAAGACTCTTTTGTGATGATGCTTGATTCTGTATTTGCCGTTCCGCCATTGTTCGACGACAGTTACTACGGACAGGTAATCCATGAGATCCGCGAAATGCAGATCATGAACATGGGTAACTATGCACATGGCAACCAGCCGATCCAGCATATGATCTACTTGTATAACTACGCCGGACAACCTTGGAAAGCGCAGTACTGGGTACGTGACGTAATGAATAAGATGTATACTCCGACACCTGACGGTTATTGCGGTGACGAAGACAACGGCCAGACTTCCGCCTGGTATGTATTCTCAGCCCTGGGATTCTATCCGGTGGCTCCGGGTACTACGCAGTATGTGTTGGGCGCCCCGTTGTTCAAGAAGGCAACACTGCATTTCGAGAATGGAAAGAACCTGGTGATCAACGCTCCCGAAAACAGCGACAAGAATATCTATATCGAGTCGATGTCATTCAACGGCGTCAATTATACCAAGAACTATCTCGACCACAACGAACTGCTGAAAGGCGGTGTCCTCGATTTTAAGATGGGCGACAAACCCAACCTGAACAGAGGTGTTAACCCGGAAGACTTCCCTTATTCATTCTCAGTGGATGAAAAGAAGAAAAAATAAATACAGAATTGAATACTAAGATGAAATTAAACAAACAATGGATGATGTCAGGCGTAGCTATATGCCTGGCATCTTTCGTCTTTTCCTGCCAGGCACCGGAGAAGACAGAGAAAATAACAGACTATGTATCTTATGTGGATCCTTATATCGGATCAGGTGAACACGGCCATGTATTTGTGGGTGCCAGCGTGCCTTTCGGGGCCGTACAGATTGGGCCGCAGAATATTCATAAAGGATGGGACTGGTGTTCGGGCTATCATTATTCCGACAGCGTGATAATCGGTTTCAGCCATACTCATCTGAGCGGTACCGGTTGTGCCGACCTGGGCGATATCCTTGTGATGCCGTTTACCGGAGAAGTCCGTACGGCACGCGGTGAACAGGACAATATAGAAGGTGCCTGTTCCTCTTACTACAAACATGAGAATGAGTCGGTTTCTCCGGGATACTATTCTTTGCTGATGGATAATGGCGTGAAGGCGGAACTGACGGCAACCGAACGTGTCGCCCTGCATCGGTATGCTTTCCCGAAGGGCAAACCGGGGCATCTGCTGATCAACCTGAAAGAAGGGAACGGTGATCGCTCTTACGAGACTTATCTGAAAAAGAAAGACGAATACACCTTGGAAGGTTACCGTTTCTCTCATGGATGGAGTCCGCAGCATAAAGTATTCTTCACCATGCAGTTTGACCAGCCGGTTGCTTCTTTGCAGGTTTTCAACGATGACGCCCCGGCCGGTAACGATGAGTTGACCGGCGAAGGTGTAAAAGGGGTTGTTACCTTTAAAGACAATCCTGAAAATGTATTGGCAAAGGTGGCTATTTCTTCTGTCAGTTGTGAAAATGCCTTGAAGAATATGCAGGCGGAATTATCGCATTGGGATTTCGACCGGGTTCATCAGGATGCCCGGAAGAAATGGAACGACCAGTTGGCTTGCGTCGCTGTAGATACACAGGACGAAAAGGCTAAAAAGATATTTTATACTTCTGTCTATCACATGTTCATTGCTCCGACATTGTACTGTGATGTGAACGGTGAGTTCCGTGGACAGGATGATAAGATCTATTCCAATAACAGCTGGACGAACTATTCTACGTTCTCCCTGTGGGACACCTATCGTACTCTGAACCCGCTTTACACCCTTATTGCGCCGGAGAAAGTAGACGATATCGTCAATTCTTTCCTAAGCATCTACGACCAGCAGGGTAAATTACCGATCTGGCATCTGATAGGAGGCGAAACGAATTGTATGCCGGGATATAGCTCTGTGCCTATTGTGGCTGATGCTTACCTCAAAGGTTTCAAGGGTTTTGATCCGGAACGTGCTTTCCAGGCGATGACCGGAACAGCTACCAACAAAAAACAGAATGCCGTGCCTTATGTACTGGAAAAAGGATATATCCCCTGTGATAAAGTGCATGAAGCGACTTCCATCGCCATGGAATATGCTGCTGATGACTGGGGCATTGCATTGATGGCAAAGAAAATGGGTAAGAAAGACGATTACGACAATTACCTGAAAAGAGGTAAATATTATGCGCAGTATTTCGATAAGGACATCAACTTTGTCCGTCCGAAGATGGACGATGGTAGCTGGCGTACGCCGTATGATCCTTTCCGTTCCATACACGGGGTAGGCGATTTTACGGAAGGAACAGGCTGGCAATATACATTCTTTGTACCCCAGCATCCGGAAGGCATGATCGATATACTGGGAGGCGATGCCGCTTTCATTTCAAAACTCGACTCTTTGTTCCTTGTTGAAGGTGACATGGGAGAGGGGGCATCCAGCGATATCAGCGGTCTGATCGGTCAGTATGCCCATGGTAACGAACCGAGCCACCATGTCGCTTATCTGTATCCTTATGCCGGCGAACAGTGGAAGACGGCCGAGAAGGTTCGCTTTATCCAGGATGAGTTCTATACGGACCAGCCGGAAGGTATCATCGGTAACGAAGACTGCGGACAAATGTCTGCCTGGCATGTAATGTCAGCCCTGGGATTCTACCAGGTGAATCCTTCAAATGGCGTATTCGTATTCGGCAGTCCTTTGTTTGAGAAGGCTTCGGTGCGTTTGAAAGAGGGTAAGACATTTGATATCGTAGCTCAGAATAACAATAAAAACAATATTTATATCCAATCGGTTACATTGAACGGACAGCCTTACGAGAAGTCATATATAATGTATGATGACATCATGAAAGGCGGGAACCTGACGTTTGTTATGGGAAACACACCGAACAAGCAGTTTGGTGCGGCACCGGAAAACCGTCCTAAGTCGGCCGAATAATAATTTATAAACTTTATATCAGAAAAAAGATGAATAAAAAAATCAAGACATCTGTTGCCTTGCTGGCTTCAGCTTTTTTACTGGCCTCCTGCGCTGCCGGAGGAGGTCTCCCGTCGGAGCAGAAAAGCCCGGTAGACTATGTCAATCCCTATATGGGAAACATCAGTCACTTGCTGGTGCCTACCTATCCGACCGTACATTTACCTAACAGTATGCTCCGTGTCTATCCGGAGCGTGCCGATTTTACAGGTGATATGTTGAGCGGGTTGCCGGTTATCGTAACCAGCCACCGCGGAAGTTCTGCTTTTAATCTGAGCCCGTATCAGGGAGAAGAATCCGGATTGAAACCGGTTATCAATTACAGCTATGACCATGAGAAGATCTATCCGTATCGTTACCAGGTATATCTGGACGATAATAATATAGATGTAGACTTCGCCCCTTCGCATCAGAGTGCCGTCTATGGCATCACTTTTGAAGGAGAAGGGCCTGCCTATCTGATCTTCAACAGCCGTAACGGACAGTTGAAAAGCGATGGAAAGAGCGTCAGCGGTTACCAGTTCGTAGACCGGAAGACGAAAGTCTATCTCTATGCCGAAACAGACAAAGCTCCGCAACAATGCGGCGTATTGGGAGATAACACCGTGAAATACGGCGAAACATCAGTCGAAGGTAAAGACGCTGCCCTTGTCCTTTCTTACGGGAATGACGTGAAGAAACTCGGTGTGCGCTACGGTATCTCCTTCATCAGCGAAGACCAGGCAAAGAAGAACCTCGAACGTGAGATTGCTGCCTACGATGTGGACGTTGTAGCCAAGATCGCCCGCAACGACTGGAACGATGCCCTCGGCAAAATCCAGACGCAAGGCGGAACCAACGACGACAAGACCGTATTCTATACCTCTTTATACCGTTGCTACGAACGTCCGGTCAACCTGAGCGAAGACGGCCGTTACTATAGTGCCTTCGATGGTCAGATCCATGAAGACGGCGGTCGTCCGTTCTATACCGACGACTGGATCTGGGATACCTACCGTGCAACCCATCCGTTGCGTATCCTGATTGACAATGAACGTGAGAGCGATATCATCAATTCCTTCCTGTTGATGGCGGAACAGATGGGTACGAACTGGATGCCGACCTTCCCGGAAGTGACCGGCGACTCTCGCCGTATGAACTCCAACCATGCCGTTGCCACCGTGATCGACGCCTGGAAGAAAGGCTTGCGCGGCTTTGACCTGGAAAAGGCCTATATCGCTTCAAAGAAAGGTATCGAAGAGAAAACCCTGATCCCCTGGTCGGCTGCCCCTGCCGGATGGTTGGACGATTTCTATAAGGAACACGGTTATATCCCCGCATTGAAACCCGGCGAAAAGGAAACGGTAGCCAACGTCTCTATCTGGGAAAAACGCCAGCCGGTAGCCGTTACGCTGGGAACAGCCTACGACCAATGGTGTCTCTCGCAGATTGCAGCCGAACTGGGCAAGGAAGATGAAGCCAAACATTACCTGCGCGAATCCTATAACTACCGCAACCTGTTCAACCCCGATACCCGTTTCTTCCATCCGAAGGATAAGGACGGCAAGTTCATCGAACCGATGGATTACCGTTATGACGGTGGCCTGGGTGCCCGCGATTATTACGATGAGAACAATGCCTATGTGTATCGTTGGGACGTACAGCATAACATCGGCGACCTGATCTCTATGATCGGTGGTGACAAAGCATTTGTTTTGGATCTCGATTCCATGTTCAACGAACCGCTCGGTATGTCCAAATGGAGTTTTTATTCCTTCCTTCCCGACCATACCGGCAACGTAGGTATGTTCTCGATGGCTAACGAACCGAGTTTGCATATCCCGTATCTGTATAACTATGCCGGTCAGCCCTGGAAGACTCAGAAACGTATCCGTACGTTGTTGAACCAGTGGTTCCGTAACGACGTGATGGGCGTTCCCGGTGATGAAGACGGTGGTGGTATGTCTGCTTTCGTTGTGTTCAGCCAGATGGGATTCTATCCGGTTACTCCCGGTTCTCCTACCTATAATATAGGTAGCCCGGTATTTACCGATGTGAAGATTGACCTGGGTAACGGCAATACGTTTGAGATCAAAGCAAACAACGCTTCCGAAGAGAACAAATATGTGCAGTCGGCTCGCTTGAACGGGGAAGTCTTGAACCAGCCCTGGTTCCAGCACAGCGACATCGCCCAAGGCGGCCTGCTTGAACTTGAAATGGGCCCGAGAGCCAATAAAGAGTGGGGGACAAAGACACCTCCGCCTTCAGCCGCTCCGATACCTCAATAATGATTTTCTTTCCGGATTTGATCTGGTATTCTTAAAAAAAATCAGCCAAGTAGTATATAGGTTAGCTACTTGGCTGATTCTTTTTGATATTCTGTTGTAGTTGATATTAATTGGTTGGTTGTTTCCGCTTTATACGGATAAATGTTTATCTTTGTTCAACAACTAGATAAAAGTTAAAATAGCGTATAATGATGAGTCATAAATTACCGATAGGAATACAAGATTTTGAAGATATTCGGAATGGGAACTATTTGTATGTCGATAAAACAGCATTGATTTATGAATTGGTGATGAAGGGAAAGCCTTATTTTCTCAGTCGTCCCCGTCGTTTCGGAAAGAGTTTACTGATTTCTACATTGGAGGCCTATTTTCAAGGGAAAAAAGAACTATTTGAAGGTTTGGCCATTGAAAAATTAGAACAGGAGTGGAATACTTATCCGGTGTTGCATCTTGATTTGAATGCCCGTAAATATGAAACGGAAGCAGATCTGGTAGCTATTTTAAATCAATATTTGGAAATGTGGGAAGCTGTTTACGGAGATGAAATGAAATTGCGTGTTCCGGAAGAACGTTTTTTCTATGTCATTCGTCGTGCCTGGGAACAAACCGGGCGTCAGGTAGTTGTTTTGATCGATGAATACGATAAACCTCTTTTGCAGGCTATTAATAATGAATCTTTGATGGAAGCCTATCGGCGTACGATGAAAGCGTTCTATGGCGTTCTCAAAAGTGCTGACCGTTACCTGCGTTTTGTATTCCTGACCAGTGTCACTAAATTTGCACAAGTAAGCGTTTTTAGTGATTTGAACCAACTTAATGATATAAGCCTCGATTATAATTATGCAACTCTTTGCGGTATAACACATCAAGAGTTAACTGCGAACTTGCGTCCCGAATTGGAACAGCTAGGTCAAATGCAGTCACTGACATGGGAAGAAACAGTTGAAATGATGGTGAAGCAATACGACGGCTACCACTTTCATCCAAACCGGGAGGGAGTGTTTAATCCTTTCAGTACATTAAGTGCATTAGACAAAAGAGAATTTGGCGATTATTGGTTCCAGACCGGAACTCCTACCTTTTTGGTCGAATTATTGAAGAAAAGTGAATACGACCTTCGTCTTTTGATCGATGGTGTAGAGACACAAGCATCGGCTTTTACCGAATACCGTGCTGAACGGAACAACCCGATCCCGTTAATCTATCAAAGCGGATATCTGACAATCAAAGAATACGATGCCCGTTTTAAACTCTATAAACTGGAATTTCCAAACGCAGAAGTGCGTTACGGATTCCTAAACTTTATCACTCCTTTCTATTCTTCCATCACTGAAGAAGCAAGAGGCTTCTATATCGGTAAATTTGTCCATGAACTAGAGTCCGGCGATGTCGATGCTTTTATGCGACGTATGCGTGCTTTTTTTGCGGATTTCCCTTATGAATTGAATGACAAGACAGAGCGTCATTACCAGGTTGTCTTTTATCTGATCTTTAAATTGATGGGGCAGTTCTGTGATGCAGAGGTCCGTAGTGCCAAAGGCCGTGCGGATGCAATTGTCAAAACCGGAGAATACATTTACGTTTTTGAATTTAAGTTGGACGGAAGTATAGAAGATGCTTTACAACAAATAAACGATAAAGGATACCTGTTACCTTATCGAATAGATCATCGTAAACTGATAAAAGTCGGTGTTTCGTTCGATCGGAAAGAACGGAATATCGGAGAATGGGGAATCTTCCATGATCTCCAATAGCTTCCTAACCTTAACCGATTTGGCTATAAAGATTAAAATCATGCTGAGAGTGCAAAAACTAATTTAGGTAAACTTTCTTTATAAATAATATTCAATAATTGACAAGGTGAAAGTGAAATGACCAGGGCGACCGCACCAAAATTCCTCTAAAAAGTTTATCATTGCAAAATGAATACCTCTAATTATTTTTCAGAAGTGACAGATCCTCGTGTAACAGGTCGCTGTCTACA
>NZ_QSDP01000038.1:0-54127 GCF_003463685.1 Parabacteroides sp. AM58-2XD | reverse complement strand
AAAGTACAATTTTGATAATCTTAAACATATCAGGTAAGACTGATAAAATACTCTATTCTTAATAACATAACAAATGTGAAATAAGTATGAAAAAATGTTTAACGGGGGGGGGGGGTAAATATACTCCTATATTAAAGTCCACACTTCCATTATTACTTTTAAGCATGCTCTCAGGAGCAAATGTATATGCGGCTAATGACTCCAATTTGAAGGATGTGTCAATAACAATTAGTCAGCAACAAAAGAAAATTACGGGTGTTGTAACAGACAAAGAGGGAGTACCGGTTATCGGTGCCAATGTCTTGGAGAAGGGGACAACAAACGGAACTGTTACAGATGCAGACGGACGATTTTCTTTGGATATTTCTCGTAATGCAACACTACAAATTTCTTATCTTGGTTATAATACACAAAACATCGTGGTTGGTAATCAAACTACTTTTGCAGTAAAGCTCTCGGAAGATTCAGAAGCTCTGGATGAGGTTGTTGTTGTGGCCTATGGTACTCAGAAAGCCCGTGCGGTAACTGGTTCCATGAGCAAATTGAATAATGAGGAGCTGGAAGATATCCCAGTTCCGAATATCAGTCAGAAAATGCAGGGGAAATTCTCTGGAGTACAGATTACACAGGCAAACGGTGAACCCGGTGGTGGTATGGCTATCCGTATCCGTGGCGCTGCTTCAGTGAATGGCGGTAATAGCCCTCTTGTAGTAATAGATGGATTCCCGATCACTCCGAATGAAGGTACAGGACTGGAGTCGATAAGTCCTGAAGAAATCGAAAATATTACAATCCTTAAAGATGCTGCTTCTACCTCTTTGTACGGTTCCAGGGCTGCCAACGGTGTTATCCTGGTAACGACTAAAAGAGCAAAAGAAGGAAAAACTGATGTAGAGTTCAGTGCTTATTTCGGTGCAACACAAGTATCAAAAAGAGGACGTCCCGATGTAATGAATGCACAGGAATTTGCCCAGTTCAAAAAAGAGTATTATGAAGACCAGGCTAAGTATGAAGGCTATACCGGAGGAGTTCCCGAATGTTATCAGAATCCTTCTTCATTGCAGAATGGTACGGACTGGTACGATGTACTTTTGCAGACTGCATTGACGCAGAATTATAACCTGAGTTTGCAGTCAGGAACTACAAAAGTGAAATCGGCTGTGAACCTGAACTACAATAAGCAGGATGGTGTTATTATCAATACCTATTCGGAACGCTTCTCGGCACGTGCCAATAATGTCTATGAAGCTTCGGACCGTGTAACGTTTGGCTTGAATTTATCAGGTTCTTATATGAGCGGGCAGATTATTCCCGGATTGGGCGGCGGACGTAATATAATTGGTTCTGCCTTCTTGATGGATCCACAGTTGAAATACAAGAATGATGACGGGACATATCCGATATCTTATTCACAACCGGGTATGTTTGCCAATCCGAACTTCTATCTCGTGCTGAATGAACGCGACGATCCGAAAAAGAGAATGAGAGGTACTCTCAATACCTATGCAGATGTCAAAATTATAGACGGATTGAAATATCGTATCAGCGCAAATGCTGATTTGGGATCGGATCAAACCGAATCATGGGTTCCTTCTATTGCAAATGGTGCCATGTTCACTGCTCCTCCTCAACCGGCTGTCGGTTCTTATGGTACCAGTAAATATGTGAATTGGTTGATCGAGAATATGTTGACCTACAATAAGACATTTGCGGATAAGCATAATGTTGATCTTTTGCTCGGATATTCAACTCAGAAGACGACCTCTGAAAATGCAAAAATCAATGCATCAGATTATCCTGATGATGAAGTGGGTTGGTTCAATGCCGCCACAACAAAGGTCGGTGAAGGTGATAGAAGTTCATGGGCAATGATCTCTTATCTGGCACGTGCCAATTATGATTATATGGGTAAATACTTACTGTCTGTATCTTTCCGTCGGGATGGTTGTTCTCGTTTTGGTATGAATGCGAAGTGGGCTAATTTCCCCTCTGTTTCTGCCGGTTGGATTGCTTCGGATGAAAGCTTCATGGAGAGATTCGATAGGTTGAGCTATTTAAAATTACGTGGAAGTTATGGTATCGTAGGTAACTATAATATCGGTAACTATAATCATTTGGCTACAATCGGAACTTACAACTATGTCTTCAATAACGGAATTTCTGCCGGACGTGGAACAAGTGGTATCGGTAATGCGGACCTTACCTGGGAAACAACCAAACAGCTCGACTTCGGTGTGGATTTAGGATTATTCAATGACCGTGTATTCTTGGTTTATGACTACTATTGGAAGAAAACGGATGGTTTGTTGTATCAGATTGATATTCCTTATTCTTCCGGATTCGAAAACATCCAATCCAATATTGGTGAATTCAGATTCTGGGGACATGAAGTTGGCTTGGAAACGAAGAATATGACAGGCAAGTTTAAATGGAATACCAGCTTGAATTTGACATTTAACCGTAATAAAGCAATGAAGCTGGGTACGAACAATACGCCGATTGGCGGTAATAACAATCAGGAAGATTACAACCGTACGGAAGTCGGTAAACCATTAGGTCTGTTCTACGGCTACGTCTATGATGGCGTTTTCATGACTCAGGAAGAATATGAAGCCGGACCTAAACATGCCTCTTCTATGGTCGGTACTGTTCGTATGAAGGACTTGAATGGCGATAATGTTATTGATAATAATGACCGTACTTTTATCGGCGACCCGAATCCGGATTGTATTTTTGGTATGACTAATACTTTCTCATGGAAAGATTTTGATGCAAGTGTTGTATTTACCGGTTCATTAGGTGGAGACATTATAGACGGAACTTATGAATGGACGGAAAATATAGACGGTGTATTCAATGTTCGTAAGGAAGTTGCAGAACGTTGGCGCTCAGAAGATAATCCAGGTAACGGTAATATTCCGAGAACAAGAACAGGTACGACGGAATTATTCCGATATACCAATTCTCGTTGGGTATTCAAGAATAATTACATAACATTGAAGAATATCACGTTAGGATATACGATTCCGATGAAATCAAATCCTTATATCAAGGGAATACGTGTTTATGGAAGTGCTCAAAACCTGTTTACTGTAGGTTCTTATCCGGGAATGAATCCGGAAGTAAATAAGAATACAAGCGGATTATATCAGGGAGTGGATCATACAACATATCCTGTTGCCAGAATTTATACAATTGGCTTGAATGTTAAATTTTAAAGAGCATTAGAATATGAAAAAGTTAAATATATATATTTTTGCGGCAAGTGTGTTGTCTCTTTCTTCTTGCAGTGACTCTTTCCTGAATCTGACTCCTGAGACAACTATTACGACGGAAACGTTCTATAAGACTGCAGATCATTTCGAGCAAGCTACGGTTGCTTCGTATACAGGTTTGAGAAATATCGCCTTGAGTGGTATATTTATGGATGAGATGCGTTCAGATAATACATTCTATACCTACTATAGCGGTGATAGAGGTCCTTATAACTCGACTGAAAAACTAGCTTTGTTTTTAGATGACGAAACTGTCGGTTGGAGTCCGGACCGTTATAAAGGCGTTTATTCTAGTATTGCCAAGGTAAATACGATTTTGGGTAGACTGGATGCTTCCGAATTGACGGAAGAAGAAAAGAAAACGGTAAAAGCAGAAGCTTTGTTCCTGAGAGCCTTCTATTATTTCGATTTGGTACAGCATTGGGGCGGTGTTCCTCTTATGTTGCAAGAGGTTACTACCGAAGCAGAAGCTTTTGCTGCTAAATCTCCGGCAGAAGATGTTTATAAACAAGTACTTACCGATGTCTCGGAAGCGATTTCTTTGGGATTGCCGGTAGCAAGCACTTTCCCGCAGAGTGGCCGGGCAACGATGGGAGCTGCTAAAATGCTGCGTGCTTATTGTTATATGTCACAGCCTACTCGTGATTACAAAGCTGCTGAACAGGATTTGAAAGATATCACACAGATGAATTACGGTCTTTTGGACAGTTATGAAGCTGTATTTAATCCTGCCAATAAAAACTCGAAAGAATCTATTTTTGAAATACAGTACATCGAAGATGGCTCTAATGCAGGCGTACATAATGATATTCCTTGGCGTTTGATTCCGAAATGTAGTAATAATGACTTCCTGATGGGTATCACTTTTTCGAACTATGCAGGTACAAGCGGTGGCTGGTGCGTTCCTACGGAAGAGATGATCCAGTCTTACGAACCGGGTGATAAGCGTTTGGATGCTTCCATTGCTGTAGCAGAAGGTAAGACAGATGACGCTGAACAGTTTACTTGCGAAGAAGTCAAGACGGTATCGGATTTTACTCCGACAACTGGAAAAAATTTCTACTATTTCATCCGGAAGTATTATCATCCTCCTTATCAGTATGCTGGACGTGCTGGAGATAACTTCCCGGTTTACCGTTATGCGGGGGCATTGTTGTTGCTGGCAGAGAACTTGGTAGCACAAAATCGGAATGTAGAGGCTTTGCCTTATATTAACGAGGTAAGAACCCGTGCCGGATTGGAATCGCTGACCAGTGTTACAGCAGAGGATGTGGCTGATGAAATGCGTCATGAACTGGCCTTTGAAAACCATCGTTGGACAGATTTGATTCGTACGGGTAAAGCTATAGAAACAATGACTGAATTTGGAAAGACGATGAAGGCGAAGTATCAGTGGATTCTTCCTTCCGCATTTGAGGTAACGGGAAACCGTTTGGTATTCGCTTTCCCGTTAAGAGAAAGACAGATCAATTATTTGCTGGAACAGAATCCGGGATATTGATAAATAGGTAGTAGTGAGGAGATTGTTCTTTGTAACAATCTCCTTGTTTTGTTAATATTTTTATTAGAAAAATACCATGAAACATACTGGATTAAGGTTTATCTTCTTTTTACTGGTCATATTTCTTTGCTGCAATTCGGTTGCAGGTCAAAGAGTAGGTGACCTTAGTGACCTGTTTGTCTCACCACCGGATCATGCAAAGCCAAGGGTCTATTGGTGGTGGCTCTATAATCGTGTAAATGAAGGCTCTATTACTCGTGACCTGGAAGAGTTTAAGGCAAAAGGAATCAGTGGTGTCAATCTGATATGTACGGGTGGATATGCTGGGGAAGGGGCTTTATTAGGTGTTGAATGGCTGAGTCCTGAGTGGCGTGCTCTTTACCGGCATGCTGTCCGGGAAGCTAAACGTTTGAATATTGAAATAGGATTTAACCTGGCGGGAGGCTGGACCATGATGGGACCTTGGGTTACTCCCGACAAGGCTATGAAAAAAGTAGTTCAAAGTGAGCTGATTGTTATTGGTTCTTCGACCTTTACCGGGAAATTGGTTCAGCCTGAAACTGTTGACGATTATTATCATGATGTATGGGTTCAGGCATTTAAAGTAGATCGTGCAACAAAGGTGGTAGATATCAGGACTGCAATAGATCTTACAGATCGTATGAAGTCTGGTGGTGAATTGAGTTGGGAGGTACCGGAAGGTGACTGGCTGGTTCTCCGGACCAGATATACATTGACGGGACATCCTTGGAGCAGATGGTATGCGTATCCTAAAGGGGATACATTTGAAGGAGGAGACGGATATGAAATAGATTATCTGAGTACGGAGGCCTTAGATGAACATTTTGACCATTTAGGGGAATTAATTATCGAAGAAACCCGGCAGGCTGGCGGTAAGTTGGCTTACCTGTGGTCGGATAGCTGGGAATGTGGAAAACTAACATGGACGCAGGATTTTCCGGGTCAGTTTAAACGTTTCCGTGGATATGACTTAAAGCCGTATATGGCTGTATTAGCCGGATATACAATTCATGATTCTATCTTTTCAGCTCGTTTCCGGGAAGATTTTGACAGGACAATACAGGATTGTGTGGCAGAGAATTTTTATGGGCATTTTTATGATCTGTGTCATAAGAATGGAATGGATGTAGGAAATGAAGCCGGAGGTCCTAATGATACACCTCCCCAGGATGCACTGAAAAACCTGGGACGTTGTGATATTCCGGCAGGGGAGTTCTGGGTACATTATAAATTGCCGGAAGATGGAATGAATTCCCGTAAAAGTGCAAGACTTAATTTGAAACAAACAGCTTCGGCTGCACATATATATGGCCGGGGGGAAGCCCAGGCAGAAGCATTTACACAAATGGAACAGGACCGTACGCACTGGTCGCTGGGACCATATGACTTGAAGCCTTATGCAAATGATGCCTTCTGCGAAGGAATTAACCGGTTTATGTTACATCAGGCTACGAGCCAGCCGCCGGAAGATGGAAAACCGGGATTTGAATTTTGTGCCGGGCAGCATTTTACACCTAATCTAACCTGGTGGGAACAGTCTTCTTCCTTTTTCTCTTATTTATCTCGTTGCCAGTATTTATTACAGGAGGGTAAGTTTGTTGGCGATGTCTGTTTCTTTCTGGGAGAGCGGCCGCCGCTATTGGTCCCGCCTAAATATGTTGTACCGACTCTTGGTCCGGGATATGATTGTGATTATGCGAATGCAGAAGTTTTACTTACGCGGATGTCTGTCAAAGATGGAAGGATCGTTTTGCCTGATGGTATGAGTTATCATCTTTTATATCTTCAGAATTGCGTATCACCTCTGGAGGATATATGCAAGGCTGTAGGGCATTACCAGCAACTGGAAGTTTCGTCGGATCCATCGGATGCAATGTCTCCGGAGGTAATCAAAAAACTTCGACAACTGATAAAGGACGGAGCAACGGTAATCGGAGCACCTCCTAAAAGGTCGGCGGAACTTAAAGGATATCCGGATTGTGACGGGGAAGTACAGACGATTGCTGCAGAAATTTGGGGTGACTTGGATGGGAAAAACCGTACGGAGCGAAAATTTGGAAAAGGACGTATCATTTGGGGGAAAACAGCTCGGGAAGTCTTACTTGAAGACGGCATTTTACCTGATTTTTCTTATGTGGGACAGGATAATGAACCGGAAAAATTTGATTATATTCACCGCACAGATAAGGAATCGGAAATTTATTTTGTGATTAATCGTACGGGGCGTACGGAGATCGGGGACTTTTCTTTCAGGGTTACCGGAAAACAGCCTGAGATATGGGATCCGGTTACAGGAGAAATGAAAGAGGCCGGTTCTTTCATGCAAAAGGATGGAGTTACCAGTTTATCATTGGAACTGGCTCCATATGGATCATATTTCATTGTATTCCGCAAATCGATATCTGTGACCTGTTCAGGTAAAGATGGATTTAACTTCTTAAAATATCAAAAGATCGGAGATTTAAGTGAGTCGTGGCAGGTTATATTTGATCAGGCTTGGGGCGGACCGGGTAAAATTCATTTTGACAAACTTTCCAACTGGATAAACAGACAGGAGGAAGGAATTAAGTATTATTCGGGTAAAGCAACTTATCGGAAAGTATTTGATCTTGATAAGAAGAAAGCTGGATTGACTCATGCGGGTGAAAGACTTATTCTTGATTTGGGGGATGTTAAACATGTTGCAGTCGTTCGTCTGAATGGGGAGGAATTGGGTACCTTGTGGTGTTCCCCCTGGCGGATTGATATTACTGACTGGGTACAGGAAACAGGAAATATACTTGAGATAGATATAGTCAATTTATGGGCAAACCGGGTGATCGGAGACTGGAAACTACCGGTAGAGAAGCGTTTTACGAAAACACATGATGTTTTCCGTTTTGATATGCTTAGGGAAAGTACTCCATTGACCGATGCCGGGTTATTAGGACCGGTTAGTCTATTGAAGGGATTTTGATATGGATAACTTTTGGATTAGGTATGCTTGGTGTGTATCTGTATTCTTTGTTAACTAAATTCATTTTAAAGATGAGAAAAGATAATGTTTATTGGATGATGATTATGGCTCTCTTATGTTTCGTAAACATCCGGGTGTTAAGGTCTCAGGAAGGAACCTCTGGTTGTATGCCTGTAAATTTAAAGTGTGAGCATCTGATAGCTCCATTGGGTATTGATCGTCAGCTCCCTCGTTTTTCATGGTTTTTGAACGATGATAGGGAAGGAGCGAAGCAGACGGCTTATAAGATTACTGTAGGAAAGGATTCTGTCGCACTGGCTAAAGGGCGGAAGATAGTATGGCAGGAGGAAAAAAAGAACGGAGAGACAATGACTTGCTATAAGGGAAAAGCCCTGGAACCTTTTACTAAATATTATTGGGGTATTACTGTCTGGGACAAAAACAAGCAGAAATCCCGGAAAGTAATATCTTCTTTTGAGACCGGAATGCTGGAGCCTTCTAACTGGAAAGGTTCATTTATTTCAGACGGGCAGGATATGGAATCCCGTGAGACCCCTTATTTTCGTAAAATAATAAGGTTGGATAAGGATATTGAATCTGCAAAGGCTTATATTGTTGCTGCCGGATTATATGAATTGTCTGTCAACGGAAGTAAGGTCGGTGACCATTTCTTAGACCCGGCTTTTACCGATTATGACAAACGGTTATTGTATGTTACATATGATGTCACCGATCTTTTAAGTAAAGGAGATAATGCAGTGGGGATAATTCTCGGGAATGGATGGTACAACCATCAGCCGGTAGCTGAATGGTCGTTCCATAAAGCTCCGTGGCGTAGCAGACCTTCTTTTTGCCTGAACCTACATATAACGTATGCCGATGGGACAAAAGAGGTGCTGGTTTCTGATAAGGATTTTAAAGTTAAAGCCGGGCCGATTACATTCAATGCAATTTATCTGGCGGAGAATTATGATTTCAGGAAAGAACTGTCAGGTTGGAATACGGTCTCTTATGATGATTCTTCCTGGAAAAACGCAACGGAAGTTGTTTGGCCGAGTGCAAATATAACATCGCAGACCATGCATCCGATTCGTGCTACGGAATATTGTAAGCCTGTCGATCTGAAAAAGTTGAATGATACGCTTTACTTGTACGACTTTGGGCAAAACTGGTCAGGTGTGACGACGTTTAAGGCGAAGGGTGCGCCTGGAACAAAAGTGAAAATACGTCATGGCGAACAACTGGATTCCCGCAGGAAACGATTGTTTGATGATAATAATACCCAGTTTTATCAAAATGTAAACGAGCCTTTGAAATATGGTGTTCATCCTGAAGATGAATTGTTTCAGACGGATGTATTGATATTGGACGGCAAGGAAAACGAATTTACACCCCGTTTTAACTATAAAGGATTCCAATATGTGGAAGTCTCCTCGGATAAGCCTCTGCATCTGACGACAGAAAATATAACATCTCATTTTATCCATACGGATTCACCGGCAAACGGATCTTTTGAATGTTCGGATACGTTGATCAACAGATTATTGAGGGCTACGAATTATTCTTATTTATCGAATCTGGTCGGATATCCGACCGATTGTCCTCATCGTGAGAAAAATGGCTGGACAGGTGATGCCCATCTGGCTATTGAAACGGGCTTGTATAGTTTTGATGCAATTACCCTGTATGAAAAATGGATGGCAGACCATCGGGATAATATGTATGATGGAGGTAGGCTGCGTTGTATCATTCCTTCCGGAGGTGGGGAGGCGATATCGCTGACTGGACTTGCTCGATGACCCTTATTCCCTGGACCCTGTATGAATTTTACGGTGATCCGACTTGCCTGAAAGATAATTATGAAGCAATGAAGATGCATACGGATTATTGGCTGAATAAGTATCCGGAAGGGTTGATCGGAGATTACTGTCTGGGTGACTGGGTTCCTCATAAGTCGGTTGCAGATAAGGAACTGACAGCTTCTATTTATCATTACAAAAATGCAGACATCGTTTCCCGTACGGCCAAATTGTTTGGTTTCGAAAAGGATTATGAACATTATAAAGCGGCGGCCGAAAAAATAAAGAATGCGATTAATGAAAAGTTCCTGAACAGGGAAACCGGTATGTATGCAAATGGTTATCAGACAGAGTTGAGTATGCCTTTGTATTGGGGAATAGTGCCGGAAGAATGCACGCAGAAAGTGGCAGAACAATTAGCTAAACGTGTAAGTGCCGACAAGGATCATCTGGATGTCGGCATTATGGGATGTAAAACGATCCTCAACGCATTGACGGAAACGGGAAATGTAGAGCAGGCATTCCGTATGGTAACCCAACAGGATTATCCTTCATGGGGAAACTGGTTGCGCCAGGGAGCAACGACTCTTTACGAAAACTGGGATTACAACGGACTTGCTTGGGGATATTCCCAGAATCACATAATGTATGGTGAGATCGGTGCATGGTTTTATAAAGCCTTAGGTGGAATTAATGTCGATCCGCAGAACCCTGGATTCAAGAATGTGATACTGAAACCCCGTTTCGTGAAAGAACTGACCTATGTAAAAGCCTCTTATAATTCTCCTTACGGATTGATAAAGTCTGCATGGGAGAGAGTTGGCAACAACGTAATTTATAAAGTGACGGTTCCTCCCGGTTCAACCGCTACATTGTATCTAGAAGGAACGGATACGCCCAAAGAGTTGGTGTCAGGTTCTTATAGGTTTGAAATAAATAAATAATTATGGATATGAAAGGTATTTATTTACGACTGTTGTTTGTGTGTTTTTCTCTGATGGCCGTATCCTGTGGCTCCCGCTCATCGTTGGAGATTACCTGCTTGCAGTGTGAGAAGCTAAATGACCCGTTAGGGATCGATAATGTTTCTCCTCATTTCAGTTGGGTTTTAAGTTCGAAAGATCAGGGAGCCCGGCAAACTGCTTATCAGATATTGGTTGCTTCCGATAAAAAGTATTTATTGGAAGATAAAGCAGACCTGTGGGATTCGGGGAAGATAGATTCGGAGGCCTCCAATTGGATTTTGTATCAGGGGAATGCATTGAAATCCAAATCGTTTTCTTATTGGAAAGTTCGTGTTTGGGATGGAGAAGGAAATGTTACGGCATGGAGTGAACCGGCCTGTTTTGGAATAGGATTGCTGAATCCGGAAGATTGGAGCGCCCGGTATATCGGTATGGACCAGGATGGGGATAAGATGGAGTCTCCCTTATTGCGGAAAACGTTCCAAAGCAATGTTATTGGAGAAAAGATGTTGTTTCATGTCAATTCACTGGGGTATCACGAAGTTTATGTGAATGGGAAACCGGTAAGTGATGCGGTATTGACACCGGCCGTTTCCCAGTTTGATAAACGTTCCCTGATTGTGACTTATGATATTACACCATTTTTGCAGAAGGGCAGTAATGAGATCGTCATCTGGCTGGGCAAGGGCTGGTATCGGGACGGATTGCCGGGCGTGGTGGAAGGCGGTCCGTTTGTACGTGCCCAATTGGAATGCCGGGAAAATGGCAGTTGGACCACGGTTTTGGTTACGGATGATTCCTGGATGGCTTCTGAAAGCGGTTATGTGTCGACGGGAAACTGGAGGCCGCATCAGTTTGGCGGAGAGGTCGTGAATGCCGCCGGATTGCTTCCTGACTTAACCTCTTCTTCTTTGGATCGTCTGGAATGGGCGAAAGCGAAAGTTGCAGAAATACCGGCTCACAAAGTGACACCCCAGATGGCCGAGTTGAATCGGATTCAACAGGAATTTCATCCGGTCTTATGCCAGGCTGCCGGAGACACCGCCTGGATTTTCGACATGGGAAAGAACTTTACGGGATGGACGAAAATTAAATTCCCGATGTTGTCTTCCGGTCAGAAGGTAAGGATCAGCTATTGTGATTTTCTGGATGGGGATGGACAGTTCAGGGATGGACTTTATGAAGATTATTACATAGCCTCCGGTGAGGCAGGGGAACGTTTTGTTAATAAGTTCAATTATCATGCTTACAGATATTTGAAGTTGACGAATCTCGCCCAAGCTCCGGCTTTGTCTGATATAACAGCCTGCCTGGTTCATACGGATTATAGCGGAAGTTCTTCCTTCAGCTGTTCGGATGAAGATCTGAATGCGATTCATGACATGGTTCAATATACGCTCCGTTGTTTGACATTGGGTGGCTATATGGTGGATTGCCCGCAGATTGAACGCTTGGGTTATGGTGGAGATGGAAATGCCTCGACACAGACTGTCCAGACAATGTATAATCTGTCCCCTCTCTATATGAACTGGATGCAGGCATGGGCCGATTGCATGCGGGAATATGGTAGTATGCCCCATACGGCCCCCAATCCCTATAATGCGGGAGGCGGACCGTATTGGTGTGGGTTTATAATCACGGCATCTTGGCAAACGTATGTGAATTATGGTGATTCCCGTTTGTTGGAGCGTTATTATCCGTATATGAAAAAGTGGCTGGAGTATGTGGATAAATATACGGTGGACGGTTTACTTAAAACATGGCCGAATACGGAATACAGAAACTGGTATCTGGGTGATTGGGCCACTCCTGTCGGGGTAGACCAAACTAATATTTTGTCGGTAGATGCGGTTAATAACTGTTTTATATCCGTTTGCTATCAGACAATGAGCAAAATTGCCGGCATATTGGGTAAGGAACAGGATAAACAGGTGTATGCAACAAAGTACAAAGAACTGAACCCTCTTATCCATAAGACCTTTTATGATCCTCAGCAGAAAAGTTATGCCACAGGTACCCAGATCGATCTGATATATCCGATGTTGGTCGGGGTGACGCCGGACGATAAACAGCCTGATGTGCGGAATACTTTGTATCGCGTAACGGAAGAACGTTTTAAAGGACATCTGGCAACTGGTTTGGTCGGAGTTCCTGTGATAACAGAATGGGCTGTCAGGAATAAACAATCTGACTTTATCTATGGGATGTTGAAAAAAAGAGATTATCCGGGTTATCTGTATATGCTGGACAACGGTGCGACTACCACCTGGGAGCATTGGAACGGAGAACGTAGCCACATTCATAATTGCTACAATGGCATCGGCTCCTGGTTCTATCAGGCTTTGGCAGGAATTAATACGGATGAAGAGAATCCGGGTTATAAACATGTTATTATTCAGCCTCAATTGGTTAAAGGACTTTCATGGGTAAAAGCGGCAAAAGAAACGCCTTTAGGCTTGCTGGAGGTGAAATGGGAGAAAACCGATGCTTCTTTTGTCCTGGAACTGAATATTCCTGTCGGATGTGAAGCAACTGTTATGTTACCGGTTCGGGCAAAAACAGTTTTGGTTAACAATGAAATCTCCGGTAAATCGGATGCTTTGGAAATACCGTCCGGTCGCTATCGGATTACTTGTACTTTGTAAATGATAACGAAGGAATCGATAAATATCATTTTTATAAACTAAATTGTCAATTAATATATGAAAACACGAAATGTAATTAAATACTTGTCCTGTGCGATTGCGGGAAGTGCCTTGTCATTCGGTCTGACCGGTTGTCAGAGAAACAATGTGCAGACTAAGGATTCTTTTGCAACTATAGAAAAGGAATTTAAAGACCCGTCTGCGGATTTCAGAAGTGCCCCGCTTGCTGTGTGGAATAGTAAAGTTACCGAAGCGGAGGTAGAACGTACGATGCGTGAATTGAAAGATGCTGGCTTCGGAGGACTTTTTATACATCCCCGTCCGGGTATGATTACAGAATATCTGGGAGATGAATGGTTCTCTTTGTATAAGCATGCTGTCGAATTCGGAAAAGAACTGGGTATAAATGTCTGGATATATGATGAAAATTCGTATCCGAGCGGATTTGCAGGTGGTCACGTCCCGGCTGAAATGCCCGAGTCCTGTAATCAAGGACAAGGGTTGGCATTGACGAAGGTCGACTTGCTTCCGGAAGATACGAAGCCTTATTATATGTGTTTGAGAAAGGAAGGTGATACCTGGAAGGATATTACGACGGAAATAGCTAAATATAAAGGAACTAAAGGCGAATATTATCTGTATAAGAAAACTTATATGGGTAAGTCTGACTGGTACGGAGGTTATTCATATGTGGACCTGTTGGTTCCGGGAGTGACGGAAAAGTTCCTGGAAGTAACGATGAAGAACGGATATGAGAAAAAGTTCAAAGAAGATTTCGGCTCATCCATCAAAGGTATCTTTTCTGATGAACCGAACATCAGCAGTCCGGGCGGATTACGTTGGACGCCCGATTTATTTGAAGTCTTTCAGCAGAAGTGGGGATATGACCTGAAACCGTTATTGCCGTTGCTGGAGGAAGAAACAGGTGATTGGAAGAAGGTGCGCCATAATTATATGGAGACTTTGTTGCAGTTGTTTATCGACCGTTGGTCAAAACCTTTCCACCAGTATTGTGAAGAAAACAACCTGGAATGGACCGGTCACTATTGGGAACACGGATGGCCTTATATGAATGACGGACCGGATAATATGGCCATGTATGCCTGGCATCAGATGCCTGCGATCGATATGCTGTTCAACCAGTTTGATGAGAAAAGTCCTGTAGCGCAGTTTGGTAATGTCCGTTCGGTAAAAGAGTTGCGTAGTGTGGCTAACCAGATGGGATATTCCCGTACATTGAGTGAAACATATGGTGGCGGAGGCTGGGATGAAACCTTCAAGGATTTCAAACGGCTTGGCGATTGGGAATATGTCCTGGGTGTGAACTTTATGAACCAGCATCTGGCACATATGACACTGACCGGTGCCCGTAAATACGACTATCCGCCGGTATTTACTTATCATTCACCCTGGTGGGCCGATTATAAGTCGCAGAATGATTATTTTGCGCGCCTGTCACTGTTGATGAGTAAAGGGGCCCAGCAAAATGATATATTGATTATAGAGCCGAATGCCACTTTGTGGAGTTATTATTCACATACGAAGAGCAGTCCGAAACTGATGGAAGTAGGCCAGGCTTTCCAGGATTTTATCACGACTCTGGAAAAAGGCCAGGTAGAATATGACCTTGGTTCTGAGAATATCATAAAAGACCATGGGGCTGTTACCGATGGCAAGTTCGTTGTAGGTAAGGTCGCTTATACGACCGTTGTATTGCCTCCGATGATGGAGACATTGAATAAGCCGACATTTGATTTATTACAGAATTTTGTGCAACAAGGTGGCCGTGTGATAACTTTTTCTTCTCCGACGTTGGTTGACGGAGCAGAGAATGCTGCCTGGAAGACTTTGCTTGGCGGTCAGTCTGTAACGTCTGTTCCCCGGTTGACGAACGAGGTTATCCAAAACACATTTACTGATGCAGATTGCAAGTTCTCATTTAGTGGTGGTAATTTATTCCACCAGCGTCGTCAGTTTACCGACGGGGAATTATTGTTCCTGGTTAATTCTTCCATGGATGAGGCAGTGGACGGTACGGTTACCGTTAACGGAAAATCGGCTGTGCAAATGGATGCCATGAGTGGGAATATTTATACGTACCCATCGACAAAGGCGGATGGCAAACTGACCATGAAGTTCCATCTGGAACCGGCCGGAAGTTTATTGTTATATAGTTCGAAAGGTTCATTGAAATCTTATCCGGAAACACCGGCTGTTGCCGGCTCTACTCCGGTTCAGGCTGTTAGTCCGGTTCAGGTTACCCGCTTGAAGGACAATGCGCTGAATGTCGATTTCTGTGATGTGAGTGTAAACGGGAAAACTACAAAGAATGTCTATTTTGCACAGGCTGCCGATATCGCTTTCCGCGAATATGGTTTTGCGAATGGTAATCCCTGGAATACTTCGGTACAGTATAAACGGAATATTTTAGACCGGGATACGTTTAAAACCGGAGGTTTCACAACAACTTACCGTTTTAAAGTAAATGACAAGTTCGATTATTCAAACATGAAACTGGTATCGGAACGTCCCGAATTGTTTACTGTTAAGATCAACGGCGAACAGGTGAAACCGATACCGGGAGAATGGTGGCTGGACCGCTCCTTTGGTGTCTATTCGATAGGCAGTCAGGTGAAAACAGGTATAAATACCGTAGAACTGAGTGTGAGTCCGATGAGTATTTTTGCAGAGATAGAGCCGGTTTATATAGTGGGTGATTTTGCTGTTGTTCCTGAACAAACAGGATGGAGCATCAGTGCTCCGGTTGAGAATCTTACGTTAGGTAGCTGGAAGGCACAGAAACAACCATTCTATTCCTGGGGAGTAAGCTATTCCAAAGAATATGAGGTGAAGTCTCTTTCAACCCCGTATGCCGTTCAGTTGAATGACTGGAAAGGTACTTTGGCTGAAGTGTATGTAAATGATCAGAAAGCCGGAATAATCGCTTATGATCCGTATCGTCTGGATATAACACCTTATCTGAAGGAGGGTAAGAATAAAGTAGATGTCCGGGTGATCGGTAGCCATAAGAACCTGTTAGGCCCGCACTATCGCGATCCGGCTCCGGGCCTGGCTTCTCCGTGGCATTGGAAAGGTATAGAAAAACCTATTCCAGGTGATGAGTATCAGATGTTGGATTATGGTTTGATGACGGATTTTGATTTGGTATATTAATGGGCTTTTCTTAATTTGCGGAGACCTTTCAGAAAGTCATTAATTGTGAGGCCTTTTGAGGAGGCTTACTCTTCTCATGTGATGCTAATGACGACCTCGTATCGCTGCCGAGATAAAAGCGGACATCCTGTATCTGGTAATACGGTCTAAGTGCATTATCGTAAAGGTCGCTGTTGGAACAAATAAGGAGTAAAAAAGAATGCGGGGAAGAGTGGTAACACATCTTCCCTGCATTTGTTTATTTGGTCGATATTTGATCTTACAATGGTTCAGATTGGAGCATGCCTATTGATACGGAACAATCGGTTGTCCGGTAATTCTTATCCGATAACTCTTTTAAAAGCATCTCCATTGAATAATAGGAGTCTAATTTGAAAGTATCCTTTTTAACCGTATTGTTTTCCCAGATAAGCAGTTGGGGATTATCGGATGTCTTCCCTATGCCTATGAACCGATTGCCGGTAATTCTATTTCGCTTCGGTAAACTGTCATTCGGAATGTAATCTTTCAGATACGGATAAGTGGAAGAATAAGGCTCCTCCTTATAATTAATTTCTTTCAACCTCTTTTCAAACAGGCCGTCTTGGGCAATTAATGATTTTCCCCAGTTCTGTAATCTGTTGTCGGCATGAATTCCGATTTGTCCGTTGATGAAAAGATTGTTCTTATAAGTATTATCGGATCCACCTCCCATTAGAACTGCGTATTTGCCGGCCCGATAGAAAATATTATTCTCCACGGTTAATCCACCGGCTCCGTCATCGTGGTAGATAGCACAGGTGCTATATGTGTCGGGAATATCGGCAAACAGGTTGTTTCGTATTATTGTTCCGCATTCGGAAGGATTGCGGCCATAATAAAAAGCGCCTTGGTCTTCTACTTCCAGACAAACATCGTGAATGTAATTATTTTCAATCAGATGGTTATTTCCGTGCATCAGGATTGCCATACTTGGTGAATCATACATTTCACAATGTACGATTCGATTTCCGACTCCTGTTATATGCACTGCAGGACGGTAAGATTTTGCAATGCGGTTATTTGCATGGAAAAGACAGTTGCTAACAATGTTGTTTCCGGCTTGCAATGTTTTTCTGTCACCTCCTCCCATAGAAACTCCTCCGGCTCCCAGATTATAAAAAATGCAATGATCGATCTGGTTGTTATGTCCACCCTGCCGGTTAAAAGTCTGATTGGCGTAAAGATGTTGTTGCAGGCTTCCGGCTGTGCCGCGTACTGGTTTTCCATTACCTTCATGCAGGTACTCTTTGAAAGGACTGATTCCGTTTCCGATAATTACACCTAAATCTCCTGAGTTCCTGAAGGTACAGCCGCTGATGCAAACATTCTCTGTTTCGCTAAGCGAAAGGATTGTGCCCCGTGAATATTCGAAAGTAATATTCTTTATCTGTATATTTTCGGCTTGCCAGATATCAAAGAATGGCTCCTCCAGAATACTTAAATGTAATGAACCGATTTCAGAGTCCGGTGAGATAAAATAGAGTTTACCGGTAGTTCGTTCCAGAAAATACTCGCCGGGTTCATCTGTCTCTTCTTTTATATTAAAGGCAAACCATTTGTTCCAGGCATAGCCGGAATAGAATCCGTATAAAGTAGGTCCGGCGGTGGTGATTGTCTTTTTTTCTTTATTCAGGCTGGCAATTCTCAACGCATCGTCAGCATACCCATATTTGAAATAACCACTAATCCACATATCGTCGGTGAACTCCCAGGAAGATACCCGCAGGGAGTCATACTCCATAATTGCACCACGGTTTTTGAAATCATTATTACGGGGCACGGAGCCTTCATCAATGATTTTACCCATTCGGATCATCCCTTTGTTAGGCCATCGGGAGAGGTGCATGGGTTTATTGTTTATAAAAAATTCTCCCCACGAGTTGGAGAATGGTCGGGAAAAGCCGGTATTTTTAATTTTACCGTAATCGTGGATACCTGCTTTTTTTAAATCGATAACTTGTACTTCATTGTCTCCGATCCGGGATTGCCGGATGAGATTTACCGGTATCGGTTTCCCTCCCGAAAAAATAACACTCTCTTCCGGGTAGGCTGTAATTATCAGGTTCGATAAGGATTGGTCGATAAGAAATCCTTTATCGAAATAATATGTGCCTTTGCGGAAAATTATTTTGATTTGTTGCGTTCCGTCTTTTCCGCGTATTTTGTGAACTGCGTTTAAGGCTGATTCAACGTCCCGGAAAGGAGATTCGATGCTACCGTTGGCATTGGGTGTTGTTTCTATTGACTGGTCTACATATAAGATCGCTTCCTGTCGGCAAGACAGGAGCAAGATCAATAAACAGCTTATAACCGGATAATTTTTAAGATACATAACTCTTTCTCGTTTTTGTACAAAAGTAGTTTTCTTTACCGGAAATGAATAGCAAATTCTCGGTCAAACAATAGTACATATTTGTCTTGTTCGTATTTCCTGTTGTATTTATATTATTTTTGCATCAATATCAAAAAAGATAGAAGGGGATATCATTATGTTACAGAGGATACATATGAAATTTGTAATTTGTTGTTTGTTCTTATTGTCGGGCTGTCTTCACGGATTTGCTTTTAACGGAGATTTCCGGCAGCTGATCTATAATCAACAGGATGGATTGGCTTCGAATACGATCGATTTTATCGGACAGGATGCCGAGGGATATCTTTATTTCTGTACGAATAGAGGTTTGTCTATTTTCGATGGGAATATTTTTACCAATTATAATGCGCAGAATACTCCGGGGTTTTCTAATAATCTTACCGTTATTGTCGAATTGGATAATTATCATTTATTAATAGGCTCGCGCGATAAGGGACTGTTCCTTTTCGATAAGTATAAGAGTAGTATTCGCTCTGTCAAAGGTTGTAATGCCCAGATACAAAGTGTTAATACTATGTTGAAAACAGGAAAAGGGGAGATTTGGTTCGGAGGGGATGACGGTGCTTTGTGGTATGTGGAAGATTACAGGACATTACTGGCAGATTCTGATGGAATCGTATTTCATCGGGTCACTTACTCTTTCCCCTCTATAAATGCGTTGGCGGAGATCGATGGTATATTATTGGTCGCAACTCAATCGAATCAGTTAGCAATTATACATCGCACGCAGGATACTGTTATTGTTGAAAAAGCTGCAATGCCATTCGGGGCTGAATCCTCCCATTCTCTTCTTTTGAGAAATGGGAAAGAACTTTGGGTCGGAACAAATTCCGGCATTGTGGTTTTCCGGAAAAAAGGAAAGCGCTGGGTGGACGGCTCGTTGTTCGCTGAAGAAATAGGTCTTGTCCGTTCTATGGAGATTTGTGGCGACGAAGTTTATATCGGGACGGAGGGAAATGGACTTTTCGAGGTCGATTCCAATACGTTGTCTTATAGCCGGACAGAACAATCGAAATTACCTGTTTCCGGAATAAATCTGAATTATATTATTTCACTGAAAACAGATCATTCCGGCAATTTATGGGTCGGCACATGGTTGGGAGGAGTTGCCCGCTTTATGTTTGCTTCTCCTCTCTTCAGCCAATCTAAAAATAAGGAAAATGTACCCAGCTTATTTTCCAATGTGGTATGGACTGTTTGTAAAGATAAATACCGGTCCGGTTTTTTTCTGGGAACGCATGGTAGCGGCCTTTGTCATTATGATATGCAGGAGATGAGATTCCAAACGATCGATCTATCTTTTCGTTCCGTATGGACCTTATATGCAGATTCAGTAACTCCTTTTTTGTATGTCGGCACATGGGGAGAAGGTCTGCGGTTGTATGATATGGAAACGGGGAAATATATGCCTGCTTTTCCATCTGATATTGAACATGAACGTATATACTCCATTTCCCGTTTTAACGAACGTGAATTATTTATAGGCACTAGTGCAAATGGTGTCTGGTTATATAATGAAGATAGAAAGCAGGTTCGTCCTCTGGAGTTTCCCGGTGATTCCCTGTTGCAACTGAATGTTCGTTGCATCCAAAAGGATAAAGAGGATAAAGGGTATTGGATGGCTACGTTTAATGCCGGTTTGTTTCATTTTGATCTGGATCGGTCTGGATTTATTACAGATATGGAACATTTCCCTTTTATCGGTGAAGAACCCGTACAAGCGACTGCTTTATTTCAGGATGATAAACGTGTCTGGATTTGCATGACGAATGGACTGGCTTATTTGGAAAAGGGAGATTCGGAGCGTAAGGTCAAGCGTATCAGCCAACTTGATGGTTATTTCCTATCAGATATAGTGGAAGGTACGGATGGTAATTTTTGGATTTGTTCTCATGAAGGGCTTCTGTTTTTCAATCCGTTGAAACTTTATGTCAGTCGGTATTTGACGGAGTTTATCCATTATGGGATATATTCCAATAATAGGGATGGCTTATTAATCGGAACATCCGAAGGACTTTTTTCTTTTGACCCGGCTAAAGTAAAAGAAAGTCAAGGAAAAGGAAAAGCATTGATCCGCTCTCTACAAATGAACGGACAGGCTGTCGTTCCTGATGATCCGGAAGGAAAGGTATGGATAAACAAGGCGATTAATTATGTTGATACCTTGATATTGCCTCCCGGTAATGCTAATATCGGTTTTTTGCTTTCTGCCTTTTCTCCCTATGTTTACGGAGAGAATGTTTTATTTTATCGTATGGAAGGATTGGAAAATTATTGGAACAAGACCGGTTTAAATAATTCTTCTGCTGTTTATGGAAATTTGCCTTCCGGGAAATATACATTTCATGTCCGGCTGAATGATCCTGATAATTTTTCGGGAGAAAAAGAGTTGGTTATCATTAAAAAAGAATTCTGGTGGAATACAATTTATGCCAGAGTTGTTTATTGTGTATTGGTCTTATCAGTAGTGACTTATCTCATATTTAACTTCCGGAAGAGATATAAGAAGCGTTATATCAGAAGGTTGGAGGATATAGAACGACAAAAGGAGGAAGAAGTTTATCTACAGAAGATTCGTTTTTTTACCAATATATCTCATGATTTGAAGACCCCTTTAACATTATTGCTTACTCCGTTGAACGATTTGTTAAAACATCCGGAAATGCCTGAAACATTTCGTTCCAGGCTGCAATCCATGTATATGAATGGTGATCTGTTACTGAAAAAGATCAATAAAATATTGAACTACCGGAATACGGAAGGAGAAGACACGGCATTGTCTGTTGAGGTCTATTCTGCACATCAACTTCTTTATGAGATTATTACTCCGTTTAAGGAATATGCAGAACGGCAAGGACTCTTTTTTAACATTCATTCTCTGATTGAAAATAAAGTGACTTCTGCGATACATACTGACAGGAATAAGTTAGAGTCTATTTTGGAAAATCTGATTTCAAATGCTATTAAATACACACCTGAAGGAGGAGAGGTAGCTGTCAGTTATTCAATTGATAATGGTAAACTGGAATTAATTGTGGCTGATACGGGAGTAGGAATACAGGCAGTTGATTTGCCACATATATTTGATCGGTATTATCGTATTGCACCGGATAACCGGGGAACAGGAATCGGATTGTTTCTGGTAAAACATTATGTGAATTTACTGGAGGGAGATATTTCGGTAATCAGTGAACCTGGGAATGGTACCACTTTCCGTCTTTCCTTGCCTGTGGTTGTTAATGAGATGGAGAATAGTACCGACCTACAAGAAAATGGTGAAAACGGGACTTTGCAGGAAAAGGAGAATATTGTGCGTGTATTGATCGTAGATGATAATAAAGAGATGAGAGATTATTTGCGGCAACTTTTTTCTCCTTTCTATCAGGTCATGGAAGCCTCAGATGGAAAACAAGCTATGGAGATTGTCAGAATGGAATTGCCGGATATTATTTTATCGGATTTGATGATGTCGAAGGTGGACGGGCTTGTTTTATGCCGGAATATAAAAGGAGATATGTTGACATCTCACGTACCTTTTATTATTCTTTCTGCAAAAAATTCTGTCGAAACCCGTCTGGAATGTTGGGATGCCGGAGTCGATTTATTTGAAGAGAAGCCTTTTAACAGTCAGTTGTTATTAACGAAAGTGGCGAATCTGTTACGCAGCAGGAAACTTTTAAAATATAAATATCAGATAGCGATTCCCGTTTCAGTGTTGCATGATGAAAAGGAAGGAGGTGCTGAATCGTTGGAAGATCGTTTTTTGAAAGAGGTTAATGCTGCGATAGATAAACATAAAGATAAACCGGATTTGTCTGTTCGTGAACTTGGAGAAGAGTTACATATGCGGCATGATCAGTTATACAGGAAATTGAAAACGCTTACTGGGCTTTCTGCAAATCACTATATACGTACTTATCGGTTAAATTGTGCGGCGGCTATGTTAAGGAGCAAAAAATATATGGTGACGGAAGTTCTTTATAGCGTAGGGTTTAATAACCCTTCTTATTTTACCAAATGCTTTAAGAAGGAATTCGGAGTGCTGCCTTCGGAGTATGTCGCCCAAATGGAGGATAAAGATGATTCTGTGTTATGAATAACCGGAATTTGTGTTATCCGCTTTTTGATTTGTAGCAGTCGGTTTGGTTCAGCAGTATTACTTTTGGGATAGAAATTAAATCTATTAGTATGTTAAACAAAAGTATTTACTGTGGAGTCGTATCGGCAGTTCTTTTTTGTGCCAGTGTTGCGACGGAAGCTCAGGATAACCTGGTGGATAAAGATTTTTATGCCGCTATTGCCGAACGGGGACAGCAGACTATTGTCGGAAGACCGATGGATACTATTGCTCCGGTAGATTTACCGGTAGACAAATTATTGCCCTGGGCCGGAAACAAATCATTTCATTTTACTTCCTGCAAGAAAATAACAACTGCAGAAGAGATGAATGATGCCTTGGAAAAATTAAGAAACCGGTATTTATCGTTTTTGCAGGACCTGACTCCTGATTTCTGCGAAGAACGATTGAAACTTCCGATAGACAGTATGCAGTTTCGTTATGAACTCCCGGAAGATTGTGGGGATTTTAACCGGTTGTTGCAAGGAGAAGGAGAATGGAATGATATAGCAGTTCCTTATTATCATGGTCCTCAGGGTGTTTCTACAGCCTGGTACAGATCAGAAATAGATATCCCTGCCGATTTTTTTTCGAAGCCGGTCCTCATGCTTCATTTTAACGGAGCAGATTATTATACGGATGCGTATATCAATGGACATCATGTGGGTTTCCATGAAGGAATGTTGGATGATTTTGAATTTAATATTAAAAAATATGCCCGCCCGGGTAAAAATATACTTATGGTGAAGATCAGAAATGATTATTCCATGTTAGGAGGGGAAGGAACTCCGCGTTACTGGGGGAATAAATTGGCAGCCAGTAACAGTCCCGGCTGGGATGATCCTTTTTCCGGATGGACTTGCTGTCCGGCAGGTTCCGGAATATATCAGGAACTTTATATTGAAGCACGGAGTGAACCTTATATAGCAGATGTGTTTTGTCGCCCTTTGCCGGAACAATCTGCAGTAGAACTATGGGTGGAAGTCGATTTGGACCATGGAGAAAAGGCGGATGATTTTTTGTTAGAATATAGTTTATACGGCCAAAATTTTGAAAGTCGGGTAGTTGAAAAAGAGATAAAAAAAATACGAGTAGAAGGAGGTCGGGTACTAAACCGTACCTTGGTGTCTATTCCGGAAGACTTATTGCGTTTATGGGAACCTGATACCCCCTGGCTGTATCAGATGAGGGTTGCATTATATAATAAAGAAAAAAAGTTACTCGATAACAGGAAACAGCAGTTCGGGATGCGTCATTTTGTTATTGCGGAAGATAGTTCGCCAAAAGGAAGAATGTATCTGAATGGAAAAGAGATACGACTTCGGGGAACGAATACTATGGGTTTTTTACAACAAAACGTTATGAGGCGTGACTGGAAACAATTGACAGATGACTTACTGCTGGCTAAATTAACGAACATGAATTTTATTCGTACCACTCAGCGCATCGTGCAAAAAGAAGTGTATGAATATGCCGACCGTTTAGGCATGATGATGCAGGCGGATTTGCCTTTATTTGCTTATATAAACCAGAAACAATATACCGAAATATTAAAGCAGGCCGGGAATATCGAACGGGTATTGCGTAATCATCCTTCTGTGATTCTGATGAGTTATCTGAATGAGCCAATGGCGGAAATGAAAGCTCATGCAGTCAGCAGGTACGCTTATGAGCGTTTGTTCGATGCATTGGATATCGTTGTCCATAATGAAAATCCGGACCGGGCCGTAAAATATATTGACGGAGATTATCAGGCTCCCAGTAATGGTTATCCGGATAATCATTGTTATAATATCTGGTATGATGGGCATGGTATAGAATTGCCGGATATGTGCCGTGGTGCCTGGATGCCGGTGAGTAAAAACTGGATGTACGGGTGCGGAGAGTTTGGTGCGGAAGGACTTGATCCGGTCGGTTTAATGAAAAGGAGATATCCGGCAGAATGGTTAAAAAACGGTTCCGACGGCTCATGGAGTCCTGTTTATATGCGTGGAAAATATTCGGGTGAACAGACATTTCAGATGCATTGGAATTGGTTTGAGACACAGAAGACCATGGATGATTGGGTGAGAGAAAGTCAGCAGCATCAAGCCTGGGGGATACAAAAGGTCGCTCGTGCTTTCAGGCGTATGCCTCGTATGAACTCGTTTGCCATACATCTTTTTATTGATGCCTGGCCAAATGGTTGGATGAAGGCTATTATGGATTGCGAGCGTACTCCTAAACCAGCCTGGTTTGCTTACCGGGATGCTTTGACACCTTTGTCTGTACAAGTGGAGTCTGAGCGGAGTACTTTCTTCAGTGGAGAGGAACATCTTTTTCAAGTTTGGGTTTGTAATGATACGCCGACAAATCCTGATCTGGTTTTGAAATATACACTTGAATTGAATGGAAAAGTGATTAACAGCGGATGTGTCCCGGCTGAAATTCCTTCTATAAGCAAAGGTAGTACTTTTCAAGGTTTTATTCCGGTTGTAATGCCGGAAGTGAAACATCGGTCTTCTTTGGCTTTGCGTGTGGGGTTGTTCGATAAACAAGGAAAAATCTTTCATGATGAAGACGTTTTATGTACCGTTGAACCAGCCGTTGAGGCTAAAAGACGGATTCGTATATACCAAATCGGAGAAAGTAAGAATACAGAGGCTATCGTTCATGCTTTCGGTATCAGAAATGTTGTTAAACAAGGACCGATCGGTCCGCAAGATGTTATTATTGTTGCTGATAGTTTATCGGTTCACTCAAGGAAAGAAGAAATAAAAACTGCGGTAAAAGCAGGAGGGCATGTGTTAATTTTGAAAGAGGCTGTTCCGGTTTTAAGTGAACTTCTTGTAGGAGCATCCGTCGATTCGGTTGACAGTAAAAGTTGGATAGTCTTCCGTAATGCAAACCATCGTTGGTTGGCAGGCTGTAGTTCGACAGATTTGAAGTATACCTATTCTTCCGTGCAACTGGCTCCAGAACGACATCATTTTCGTTTATTCAATGCAAAAGGAATTACTCCGGTATTAACATATTGCGACCAAGCGGTTATCGGTGAAAAAAGAGAGGGAAAAGGAAATTGGATTATTTGTTCTTTAGAATTAAGTGGAAAGTTGGATACAACTCCTGTCCTCACACGGCTTATAGAGCGGATTCTTGAGAGGAAATAATGAACAATGCAATCATATACAGCTATTTATGAATTTATGTCATAAATCGTACCATTTTGTTTTAATGGGAAAGTCATTTGTTCTAACAGACCTGTCGGTCGATCAGATATATTTGCTTCCGGTAATTTAAAATTCAAATTTAATACTATGAACAGAGTTTTATTAATCTTGGGGATACTATTATGCACACTTGGTGACGGTATTGCCCAAAACATTCAGAGAGTAACAGGTGTAGTGTCTGATAAAGCAGGTATCACGCTACCCGGTGTTAATATTGTAAACCTGCGCAGTAAGGACGGAACTATAACCGATGCGAATGGTTTTTATTCGATAACGGCACAATCTGGCGATATGCTCCGCTTCTCTTATATAGGGATGGAGACTATTGATGAAAAAATAGCAAAGTCGGTTATGGATATAACGATGTCGGAAAGTAGCTTGGCTTTACAGGAAGTTGTTGCGATAGGTTATGGTACTTCTACAAAAAAGGACTTGACAGGTGCTGTTGCTTCGATCAAATTGGAAGATTCACCTGTAATGATGATGCCCAATAATAATGTGCTTGAATCGCTGAAAGGTTCTCTGCCCGGTGTGAATATTGGTATGGGCAGTTCGGCGGGGGCTACTCCGAGTTTTTCGATCCGTGGTCAAAATTCTATTAAAGCGGGAACATCGCCTTTGTTAGTTGTTGATGGCATTATTGGTGGAGATTTTGCACAATTGAATCCACAGGATATTGCAAGTGTGGATGTTTTAAAAGATGCCAGTTCGACAGCCGTTTATGGTTCCCGTGCAGCAAATGGTGTTATTATTGTTACTACAAAACGTGGAAAAACAGAAAAACCACAGTTGAATTTCAGTATGAATTACGGGATACAATCATGGACTCGTAAACCCGATTTGATGAATGGAGATGAATACAATCAGTTCGTAATAGATAAAGCTATTGCTGGTGGAATGACCGGTTCTGATCTGGAACTACAAAGTCTATTGAAACCAAAAGAGTATGATGCTTATATGGCAGGTTCTGAAATTAACTGGTATGACGAAACAACGCAAAGTGCTCCCACTCAAAGTTATCAGTTGAGTATATCCGGTGCGAATGAAAGATTTAATTATTATGTATCCGGGAATTATTTGAAACAAGAAGGCTTAATGATTGGCGATGATTTTTCGAGAGCTTCTGTTCTCGCTAAATTGGAGGCTGATTTGACAACTTGGATTAAAGCCGGAATCAATGTATCGGGAAACCGGAGAGATTATTCCGGTATGGCCCCCAGTATGTATAGTGCAACTTATATAGGGCCGTGGGGATTTATGAACTCTCAATATGAAGGTTATGAAAACTGGCAGGAACGTTTTCCCGGCGGTAATACTACATGGGGAAATCCTCTGTGGGAAGCATTTGCTATTGATGACAAAGATGTATATTACAATGCCAGTCTAAAAGGTTTTCTGGATATCCGTTTGCCTTGGGTAGAAGGATTAAGTTGGCGTATCAATGGGGCCTACAATTTAGGACAACACCAGGAAGCACGTTTTACTCATGAAGAACATTATGTAAATACCCTGAGAGAAAGCGAATTGATGAATCCTTCGCAATTTTTGAAAAATGCCAACGGTTATGCTAAAGATTCTGATAGCCATAGCTGGTTGATAAACCAAATATTAAATTATAACAAAACATTTGGAGAACATAAAATAGACCTTACTTTTATGTCCGAACGCCAGCGTTCACACAGTTCCGGCGTAAAAGCTACCGGTCAAGATTTTGAACAGGCTGGAACTACAGTCTTGGGATATAATTCTTTGGAAATGGGTAATGCGGAAAAAAGAGGCATTGATACATGGAAATCTTATGCATCCTCATTAGCTTATATGTTACGTGCTAATTATGTATGGCGTAACCGCTATCATGTTTCAGCAAGTTTTAGAAGAGATGGACATTCTGCTTTTGCAGAAGGAGAGAAATATGGTAATTTCACTTCTGCCGCCGTTGCCTGGACACTGTCTGAGGAATCATTCATTAAGCAGCTTGATTGGTTGAGTTATATGAAATTGCGTTTTTCTTATGGTGAAAATGGAAATCCGTCTATATCCAGTTACAGTACCTTTCCTAAAGTGGGTTCCGGTGCTTATATTTTCGGCAATGACTATCTGAAAAGTTTATATCAAAGTTCTTTAGCAAATAAAAAATTGGGATGGGAGCGTACAAAGGCCTTTAATCTAGGATTGGATTTTGGTGTATTTAATGATCGTTTATCAGGTAATTTCGAATATTATAATTCCAAGACAAATGATTTATTGATAGAACGCCGTCTTCCGATAACTTCCGGTTATACTAGTATTATGGACAATATGGGAGAAGTCGCTAACTGGGGTGTTGAAATAAGTTTGCATTCTAGTAATATCGAGACGAAGAACTTTGGGTGGACAACAGATCTTTCTTTTTGGCTAAACCGAAATAAAATTAACTCTTTATATGGGTTGGATAATGACGGAGACGGCAAAGAAGACGATGATTTAAGCAACAGCTGGTTCATTGGTAAATCTTTAGGTGCGATATATGGTTATGAATCAGATGGCATCGTACAGGAAAGCGATAAGGAATATATGGAAACATATAATATGGCACCCGGTGATATCAAAATTGTTGACAGGAATGGTAATGGTAAAATTGATCCGGAAGATAAGACTATTATTGGTTATTCTAAGCCTAATTTTACTATGAATATACGTAATACTCTTACATATAAGAATTTCATGTTATCTTTTAGCTTGGATTGGCTTGCAGGTGGAGGAAAGAATAATTATTTATTGAGCGAAAATTCAAAGGGGATGAATCCTGCAAAAATGCCGAACGCGAATTGGTTGAGTAATAAGGTATATTGGACCCCGAAAACTCCGGTCAATGATGTGCCTCGTCCGAATTATTCCGACTCTTACGGATATGGTTTTTATCAATCCAGAGCATTTCTCCGTTTACAGGATATTACATTAAGCTATGTGTTTGATAAAAAACTTTTGGACAAAACAAAGTTTTTCACTAATGCCAGAATATTTGTCAGTGGAAAGAATTTATTGACATTTACTGGATGGGACGGGCTAGATCCGGAAGCCGGACAGAGGATAGGAGAAGGCAGCCCCAGCTTTAAAACATATAACATTGGCTTAAATGTCTCATTTTAATTATAAATAAAAAAATCAGGAAGTTATGAAAAAAATAATTTATATGCTTAGTTTATTATGTTCCTTTTTGGGAGCATGCAATGATGATAGTTTTTTGCGAGAGAAACCAGAAGATTTTCTGACGGTGGATAATGCGTTCCTGAATATTAATCAATTTAGAACGGGCGTCAATCAGATGTATTCTCAAGTGCGTGCACTTTATAATAATAATGACAGTCGAAATGACTGGGTTTTGATGGGAATTGGCCTGGATGTTTTTACTGCTCCAACTCCGGATACAGAGGTTTCACAACCTGAATTTAATGATTGGAAGAAGGTGAATTCTTCCAATAGCATAGCAAGTGCATGGTGGCACTCGGGTTATAGTATTATTAAGAATTGTAATGAATTATTATTCCAAACAGAAAATCCGAACGTTGTATGGAATGTTAAAGGAGAAAAAGAAGAAATCCAAGCTGAGATTCGTTTCTTTCGTGCGTTTGCATATCGTTGTCTGGCTAATATTTTTGGAGGAGTTCCTATCGTAGATAAACCTGTTACAGAACCCCGGTTGGATTTTGTACGCGTAACACGTGCAGAAGTATATGAATTTGCCATTCAGGATGCCGAATTTGCGGCAACTTATCTACCGGTGAAATTAACACAAGATGGTCGTGTGGTCCGTGCTACGGCAGATCATTTGTTGGCTGAATTGTATTTGGCTTATTCAGACAATGGAGGGACGAAAAGTTATGATAAAGCGATCGAAGCTGCGTCTCGGGTGATAGATGGGAAAGACGGTGATTATGGCTTGATGAAGGAGCGTTTTGGACAACGTAAAGGTGAAGCCGGAAAGAACGTTTATTGGGATTTGTTCCGTATGGGCAATCAGAATTATTTGGAAGCAGGTAATAGAGAATGTTTGTGGGCTATCCAGTTTGCTTATAATACTCCCGGTGGTACTAATAAATGGGATCGTCCCCTGTTCGAACGTCATTTCTGGCCAAACTTCTGGCAAAAAGCTAAATTTGGTTATGATGGTGTTGCACGTGACAATACCGGGCGTGGTGTAGCGTTCGTTCGCCCGACTACTTATATGATTTATGACATTTGGGATAATTGTGGTGGTGACATCCGTAATTCGGAGGTCAATATTGCCAGAAAGTTTTACGCTCCATATGTTTTAAAAGGAGGGGTAGAGGTAAAAGATTATGATACGACTTATGTGACTCCAGTGGTTCTCACTGACGGAACAGAGATAGAAGTTCGGTTAAAACCTGGTGATGAAATTAAAAAAGAATGGTGGACATCCGCATCGGATACCATGACTTCTTATTTTCCACGTTTCTTTAAATTCGGGACAGATAAGCATATAGACGGTAAACCGGATAATGGTTTCGTGCCTGATTGGTATATTTTCAGAGTTGCCGATACCTATCTTTTACGTGCTGAAGCCTATCTGAAGGCAGGGAATAAGGGGGGAGCAGTAAAGGATGTCAATACTGTTCGTGAACGAGCTAAAGCTTCTTTGATCAATGAAAATCAGTTGGATATTGATTATATTTTGGATGAGCGTGCACGAGAACTTCTCGGCGAAGAGCAACGTTTTATGACACTTTCTCGAATGAATATGGTGTATCAACGTACCAAAAAATATGGAAGAAATGTTTCTGCGGCATCTATTCAGGAGTATAATAATTTATTACCAATTCCTCAATCGGCAATTGATTCTAATTTGGAAGCTGAATTGAGACAAAATGAGGTTATTAATTCCTGTTTTTTACCCCTCTAATATGGAAATAAATTGTGTTTCTGATATTAGAGGGGTTTTTGGTTTCTTTTTCCCAAAAATGAATCTTTTAACTCCTTGTGGCTTAACTTCCTCATTCGCCTTAATCATTTTTATTTTATTATGATCCAGTCTTTCTTTATATTTGTACCATCTAATTAATTATCAATTCTGAATAACATGGAAAACATCTCAAGAAGAACAGCCATTAAGACCGCATTAGTAGGCGGGGCAGCGCTTGCCGTATCAGGTCTGGAAGCAGCAAATCCCGCTAAAAAGAAAAAAGCAGAAACGAAAGAACCGCTGAAAGGGAATGTACGCCATTCCGTCAGTAAATGGTGTTTCGGTGACTATCCGTTGGAAGAATTTTGCGGAATATGTAAAAATATAGGAATCGAATCGATCGAATTGCTCGACCCGAAGGACTGGCCGGTTGTACAAAAGCACGGACTGACTGTCGCTATGTGCCAGGGAGCCGGTCTGGGTATTGACCGTGGATTTAACGATCCTAAACTGCACGACGAACTGGTTGCCAGTTATGAAGCGGTAATTCCCCAGGTGGCAGCAGCCGGATTGACGAATTTGATCTGCTTCTCCGGAAAGCGGAATGGACTGACTGACCTTCAGGGATGGGAAAACTGTGAGAAAGGATTGAAACGTCTGATGCCGCTGGCGGAAAAACATAATGTGGTCCTGACGATGGAGCTGTTGAACAGTGTAGGCCATAAAGATTATCAATGCGACCATACCGTTTGGGGGGTAGAATTATGTCGCCGTGTCGGGTCGCCAAACTTTAAACTTTTGTACGATATTTACCACATGCAGATCATGGAAGGAAATATCATCGAAAATATCCGAAAGTATCATGAATACTTCTCTCATATCCATACAGGCGGTAATCCCGGACGGGCGGAAATTGACGAAACCCAGGAATTATATTACCCGGCAATTATGAAAGCGTTGGTAGAAACCGGGTATAAAGGATTTGTGGGGCAGGAATTCGTTCCCCGCCAGCAGGATAAGATCGCTTCCCTGGAGAAATGTATTCGTATTTGTGATGTCTAGCTATATGAAGAAGACAAGAATTATACAACTCTGCTTCCTGTTGTTTGTTGTCGCTTTCGCAGGATGTAAAGGAAAATCCGGCTCGGAACAGGCTGGCGGTGCATTTACCCCGGGCGAACTGTGGCCGGATAATAACGGTGTGCATATCAATGCGCATGGCGGAGGAATCCTGCATGACGGCGATACTTATTATTGGTTCGGCGAGCATAAAACGGAAGGGACTGCCGGAAATAACGCGCTGGTGGGAGTTCACTGTTACTCTTCTAAAGATTTATATAACTGGAAAGACGAAGGCGTTGCTTTATCGGTTGTGACCGACGATTCTACACATAGCATAGCGAAAGGATGTATCCTGGAACGCCCTAAAGTAATTTATAATAAAAAGAATAACAACTATGTGATGTGGTTCCACCTGGAGCCTAAAGGAGCAGGGTATTCCGGTGCACTCAGTGGTATTGCCGTAAGCGATAAGGTGGCAGGCCCTTATAAATTCCTTCGTGCCGTGCGTCCGAATGCAGGTTCCTGGCCGACAAATGTACAAGATATTCATAAACAGAGAGTTCCTGAGTCTGATAGGAGCAAATTCACTGGCGGAAGTCTGCCGGCTCATCCGGACAGTCTGAATCTGCTGGGTCGTGATATGGAAGGCGGACAGATGGCCCGTGATATGAACCTTTTTGTTGATGACGACGGCAAGGCTTATCATATTTATTCTTCAGAAGAGAACAGCACATTGCATATCTCCCTGTTGACAGACGATTATACCAATTACTCCGCTACATATGCCCGCTTTTTCCCCGGACGTTTCATGGAAGCACCGGCGATGTTCAAACGTGACGGAAAATATTATCTGATCATGTCCGGTTGTACGGGGTGGGCCCCGAATGCCGGTCGTTCGGCTGTCGCACCTTCTATCTGGGGGCCTTGGGAAGAATTAGAGAATCCGTTTGTCGGTGAAGGCTCCGACCTTTCTTTCCATTCCCAGAGTACCTATGTATTGCCGGCTCCCGGTAAGTCCGGACAGTTCATCTATATGGGTGACCGCTGGACGCCCGAGAATGCAATCGACGGGCGCTACATCTGGCTTCCGATCCGTTTTGAAGGAGATCAGCCGATCATCGAATGGCAGGATAAATGGAGTTATTGATGTCGTTGTCCTGTTGTATTTGAAATTTAACAATATGTTTTTGTAAATTCATCGAAATCATACCGCTAAATTGATTTAATCTTCATTAATTTTGCAGCTTCGTTTTTGCGGGGCTGCAATTTTTTTGGCAGATAGGTGATCTTTATAATATGGATATATAATAAACATTTAAAATGAAACCAACATTATCAATTACCTCAAGGCAGTTAATGCTGAGAGAGATGCACGATTATTTAATGATCGCTCTTGGCATGTTTTTCTATGCTATTGGGTGGACCGTTTTCCTTTTGCCTAATGATATTACTACCGGAGGGGTACCTGGTATCGCCTCTATCGTGTATTGGGCGACCGGAATAAATGTGCAGTATACGTACTTTGCAATTAACGGCGGGTTGCTGATCGCTTCTCTTATTGTTCTGGGATGGAAGTTCAGTGTGAAAACTATTTTTGCCGTACTGGTGATGACTACTATCCTTCCCATTATTCAAAGTGCTACATCTAATCTGCATTTGTTGCAAGATCAACCGTTTATGGCTTGTGTCATCGGTGCTTCTTTCTGCGGAAGCGGTATTGGTATCGCTTTTTCGGCCAACGGCAGTTCGGGAGGAACGGATATCATCGCTGCTATTATAAATAAATACAGGGATATCACTTTAGGACGTGTTATTCTGATGACGGATATGATTATCATTTCTTCCAGTTATTTTGTACTGCATGATTGGGAAAAGGTCGTTTATGGTTTTGCCACACTTTATATATCCAGCTTTGTGCTTGACCAGGTGGTAAACAGTGCCCGCCAGTCTGTACAGTTCTTTATTATTTCCAAGAGATATGAAGAAATTGGACATCGCATCAATAAAGATCTCCACCGTGGTGTGACGGTGATAGACGGGACCGGAATGTACACCGGGTTGGGAGTGAAGATGATGTTCGTATTGGCCAAGAAGCGTGAGTCGACAACTATTTTCCGCTTGATTAAAGATATAGACCCGGAAGCATTTGTTTCTCAGAGTGCCGTCATCGGTGTGTATGGCGAAGGGTTCGACCATATTAAAGTAAAATAATTCGATATAATAGCTATATAGATTTATAAGGGTCCGGCTTCTATTCAGATACCGTCCTGTATATAATTTTCTGCCTTACTAACTGGTTGTCGATGGCTATCGGTAATATTATTTATAGCTGTCGACAATATTACTGATAGTTATCGATTATATTACCGATAGCTTTCGTAAACAGATTAGTAAGGCAGAAAATTATTTATAGAACCGGATGTTATTTCTGTTAGTACGCAATCTAAATCAATTATATTTAAAATTTCACCTTAGTTCTGTTAGAACTAAATCCCTTGCGCATGCAAATATAGTTCATTTTTATTATAATAGGTTAAATAGACAGGAAGAATGAATGTTTTAAGAAACATCTGTTAATAGCTGGAGAGCTATAAGCGCTCAAAATCATTGTTTGTTAGTAAAAACTAACGATATATGCCTCAGTTCTAACAGAACTATTTCCTAACTCTTTTAAGAGATAGATATATGTTTTAAGATAAATACTATTTATGGGTTTATGAATGATACAATCTTAATACTAATGCTTACTTAATTTTGATGTAATATGAGTGAAATACTATGTATCTATTTTTGCGCACCAATTATAGTTGAGACGCTATAACAAAATTATAAGCAATTGTTTATATGCAAATATCCGATGAGAAATTATGGGAATCATGTTTGACAGGGGATAAGGAGGCTTTCAAGGAAATCTATTGTCGCTTTTATTCTTTGTTGTATAATTATGGCTCCAAACTGGTTTCCGATAAAGATCTGGTAAAAGATTGCATTCAGGATATTTTCATTAAACTGATTCAGAACTATCCCTCTCTTTCTCCAACTCCAAATGTGAAAGGGTATCTGATCAAAGCCTTACGTAACAAGCTGTATGATGCATTGGAAAAGGAAAAACCGACTGATGATATCACCTTGTATGAAGAAGTATTTATAACAGACGAGTTATTCCCTTTACTCTCTTTCGACGATTCGGAAGCAGATGACCGTGCCAGACATCTCATGCAGGTTTTTTCTCTGCTGTCCTCCCATCAGCAGGAAATTATCTATTTATATTATGTAAATGGACTGAAGCATGAAGAAATAGCGGAGATAATGGGTATAAATTATCAATCCAGTAAAAATCTGTTATTCAGATCTTTATCCAGTCTTAAGAAATTATATCTGAAAAAAGATTGATTTTATTCAAAAAAAGTGAGTACCAAATGAGACCTCTCCCGTAATAGGGATAAAAGAGGTTACTTGTGGATAAAAAGCAAAACATATTAAATAAAAGATCATTTGAGCAGGCCGGGAAAGACCTACTCCGGAAAGTTCATGATGCAGAGTCTGATAACTTGCTGGAGGCACTGGCATCGTGGAAGGAGATTGAAGTCCGGACGACTCAGCCACGTACTTTATTCAGATTACGTTCCCGTTATATATTGTCTGTGGCAGCTTCAATAGCTGTATTTCTTTCTGTAGGCCTTTATTTTTGGATGGATACGAAGAGTGATACTTCTATGTCGCTTGCCTTGCTTGAAAACAACACATCGTCTTTGGCCGACGATGAGATTGTTTTGATCGAAAGCGATGATAAGATGCAATTGAAAGATGAATCATCGATCAAATATGATATGGATGGAAAATCGAATGCGGAACAGCATGTCGTAAAAAAGGAAATAACAGAAGAGAAGAAAGAGAAAAAAGAGGAAATCAATCAGATTATCGTGCCAAAAGGTCGGCGGGCGGACATTACTTTTTCGGATGGAACGAAAATGTATGTCAATGCCGGAACACGTGTTTTTTATCCGGCTGTCTTTAAAAAAGATAAGAGAGAAATACTTGTAGAAGGTGAGGTCTTTCTGGAAGTAGAGAAAGACCCTTCTCGTCCTTTTATTGTCAAAACCAACAGGTTTGAAGTAAAGGTACTCGGTACGCAGTTTAATGTTTGTGCATATAAAGAAGATGCTTTCACTTCTGTTGTGTTGGTTAACGGTAGTGTGGAGGTTAATTCCGGAAAGAATAATAGATCAGTACTCTCTCCCAATCAGATGATTAAAGTAAATGATAAAGGTACGGATATAAAGGAGGTAGATGTTTTTGAATATATCTGTTGGAAGGATAATATGATGATGTTGAACGGCCGGAAGGTTGGAGAGACACTGGATCGGTTATCCCGTTATTACGGTCGTAACATTTGGTATAATGAAGAGATTGGAAATATTCCTATTTCCGGGAAGTTGGATTTGCGGGAAAATATGGAAGATGTAATCAATATCATTTGCCAGTCAATGTTCCTTCAGTATAAGACAGATGCAAATAATAATATAATAATATCAAAATAAAATGCCTATGTAAAAGCCCTAGAGTTAAAAAAAAGAACCGAACGATACGGCCATATCACTCGGTTCTAAAGTTTCTTGTTTAATCTATTAATTTATGTATCAAAGAAAAAACGTTACAAATGTATGAAAAAGAATGAAGAATTCAGTCGAAAATCGACTCATTTTCTTAAAAGTGCATGTTTAGCCTTATGTCTGGTAAGTTATGGAGGATCTGCTATCTACGCAGCTTCTACTTATGCGGAACAAACCACGTTGACTGTCCGCATGAATAACCGGACTGTAAAAGATGTATTTTCTTACATCGAAAAGAACAGTGAATTTATTTTTGTGTACCATGGTTCAAACATCAATCTGAATAAAAAGGTGAATGTGGATGTCAATAATCAGACTGTTGAAGCCATATTGAAAAAGATGTTTGAAGGAACGGACATTGAGTATATCATCAATGACCGCCAAATCATCGTTCGCAAGAATGAAACAAACAAAAAGCAGGTAGCAGTCGTTGCTCCCCAGCAGGAAAAGAAAATCACCGTAACAGGTAATGTAAAAGATGCTACCGGCGAACCGTTGATTGGGGTAAATGTGATGGTAAAAGGAACTACCATGGGGAATATAACGGATGCCAATGGTAATTTCTCTCTATCGGATGTCGCTCCGAATGCAGTTATTAGTGTTTCTTATATTGGATATAAAACGCAGGAAATCGCTTTAAATGGTAAAACTGCAGTAAATGTGATTTTGAGTGAAGATAGCGAGGCTTTGGATGAAGTGGTAGTTATCGGTTATGGTACACAGAAGAAAGCGGACCTGTCCGGAGCTGTAGCTACAGTGCCGAAAAAAGTATTGGAAAACCGTCCGGTTTTGACCGTTGGACAGGCTTTGCAGGGATCGGTTGCTAACTTGACTGTTTCGATCGGTAGTGGACAAGCAACAGATTCACCTAGCTTTAATATTCGTGGTACGACTTCTATCAACGGTGGTAATCCGTTGGTTGTGATAGACGGTGTGGTTTCTTCAGCAGAAGAGTTAAACAGAATGAACCCTACCGATATCGGTAGTATTTCCGTTTTAAAAGATGCTGCGTCGGCTGCTATCTACGGTTCGCGTGCTGCATTCGGTGTGATTTTGGTTACGACTAAGACGGCAGGACAGGAAAAGTTGACAATTAATTATAATAATAATTTTGCAATGCGTAGGTTAACGGGGATGGCAGATGTAATTACTGATCCTTATATCGTAGCTTCCACCCGTAATACGATGTCTTACCCTTGGTATAACTTATACAATGAAGAACAATTGGCATATGCCAAGAAAGTTTCGGAAGATCCGAGCACTTCTCCTTATTATCTAAATCAGGATGGTACTTATTCTTATTTTGGTAGTACAGATTGGTTTGATGAGGCTTATAAGAATTTGGCATTTTCTACCAATCACACGGTCGATGTTTCAGGTAAGACAGATCGTTTAAATTATTATTTTTCTGCCAATTACAATTTTCAGGATGGTATGGTGAAGTACGGAACTGATAAATATAACCGTTATAACCTTCGTTCCAAATTGGATTTTAAATTGACTGACTGGTGGACGTTGGGTAATAATACCAGCTTTGTAAATTCAGACTATGATTCTCCGAACTATCTGGGAGATTCTTATTATTGGGAAGTAAACCGTATCAATCCGTTGGATGTGACTTATAATCCGGATGGTTCTTGGACAAAGGCTGGTAGTAGCGTATTCGGGCGTTTGGTAGACGGAGGTCGTTGGAACCAGCAGAAGACAACTTTCTCGACACAATTTACAACAAAGATCGATATTATCAAGGATGTTCTTTTTGTAAATGGTTCGTTCAACTATTCAACGAATAAAAATGCTGAAGAGGGATATTCTTTGCCTGTCGATTACTATGATGGTCCGGATAGACCGGCTGCTCAGCAAGACCCGGTATCTCAAGCTTACTTGAACCATACCAATGCACGTACACTTACATTTGATGCATATGCTACTTTCCACAAGTTGTTTAATGACAAACACGATTTCACGGCGATGGTTGGTTTCAACCAGGAAGATTGGCGGGATAATTATACCTCTGCGAGCCGTAAAGAATTGATTTCATCTTCTTTGCCTACATTGGGATTGGCTTCGGGTGATATGAATGTCGGACAACGAATCTATTCACTTTCTATGCGTAGTGTATTCGGCCGTTTGAATTATATTTATAACAATAAGTATATCTTGGCATTTAATGGTCGTTATGATGGAACATCACGTTTCCCACATGATGATCGGTATGCATTCAACCCTTCCGGTTCTGTGGCTTGGGTACTTTCGGAGGAAAACTTTTTCGAACCGGTACGAGATGTTGTTAATTTCTTGAAACTCAGATTCTCTTATGGTAGTTTGGGTAATCAGGATTTGAAAGAGAACTATTATGCTTATCTGGCTACTATGGGTTCCGGAAAGATATCTCAAATTTTAGATGGTAAACAACCGATAGGTGTTTCTGCACCGGGACTGGTTGCTGGTAACTTAACTTGGGAAAAAGTGACGACTGCCGACTGGGGAATGGATATTAATTTCTTAGATAACCGTTTGACTGCCACTGTCGATGGATATATTCGTCGTACAAAAGATATGTTGACAGGTGGTGCAGAGTTACCTAATGTTTTAGGAACCAGTGAACCTTTGGAAAATGCGGCAGACTTGAAAACAACCGGTTGGGATTTAACGGTTAGCTGGCGTGATAATGTGAAGCTGGCAGGGAAAACGTTGAATTACGGATTAAGCTTCAATATCGGTGATAGTCGTTCTTGGATCACTAAGTTCTCGAATGATACAGGGTCTTTGGATAGTTATTATGAAGGCTGGGAAATGGGATCTATCTGGGGGTTGGAAACAGAAGGTTTCTTTACTTCTCAGGAAGATATTGATAACCATGCCGACCAGACACAGGTCGCTTCTTATATCGGTACACGACCGATTGCACCGGGCGATTTGAAATTTAAGGATTTAAACGGTGACGGCAAAATTGATAAAGGCGCTTGGACAATTGATGACCATGGTGATTATAAGATTATCGGTAATAGTCGTGCCCGTTATGGTTTCGGGTTCAATATGAATGCAGATTGGAATGGTTTTGACTTGAGTCTGTTTGTACAGGGAGTTTTGAAAAAGAATTACAGTCCGAGTGGGGACTTGTATTTCTGGGGTATCTATGCACAACCTTGGACTAATATTACTTATGGTAACTATTATGATCGCTGGACAGAAGAAAACCCAAGTCAGGATGCTTATTTCCCGCGTTTTAAATCGTATGTTGCGGAAGGTGGAGCAGAAGCTGCTCTTACTCAGACCCGTTATTTGCAAAATGCGACTTATGCTCGCTTGAAGAACTTGACATTCGGATATACACTGCCAAAACAGTGGACAGATAAAGCAAATATCCAACGTTTACGTCTTTTCTTCTCTGGTGACAACTTGTGTGAAATAACAGGTTTGTATAAGCATTATAAACTGGATCCGGAATGTTTGGGTGGCCAAATGTATCCGTTGCAACGTTCTTATTCGTTTGGTTTAAATGTTACGTTCTAATTTTTAATTGCTGAAAGTTATGACTATTAATAAAAATATTATGAAAATAGCTGCGATAGGATTCGTTGGCATTTTAGGGTTAAGCGGATGTAACGATTCGTTTATGGACAAATATTCCGAGACTTCCATTACGGAAGAAGGTTTTTTCAAGTCGGCTGGTGATTTGGAAATCTATACAAATAATATGTACGGATATGTTACTTCCGATTATTGGGATGTCGCATCCGATAATGTGATATATGTAGAGGAGGCAAGTATCTATTCTAAGATGAGAGGAGAGCTGAATCCTGATAATGCAAGTGTATGGGGATGGGGTAGTATTCGCAATGTCAATTTTATGCTGGCAAGAGCAGATAAAGCAGAAGGTGATATGGCGGAAATTAATCACTATATCGGCTTGGCTCGTATGTTCAGAGCAAAGTTATATTATGATAAAGTATTGTCTTATTCGGATGTACCTTGGTATAGTCGTGATTTGCAGACTACGGATACGGAAGAATTATTTAAACCGCAGGATCCGCGTGCGTTGGTTGTTGATTCCATCATGGCCGATCTGGATTTCGCTGTAACTCATATGAAGGATGAAAGTGGTGCACGAACACGTTGGTATAGAAGTGGTGCATTGGCTATGCAGGCACGTATCGCCTTGTCAGAAGGTTGTTGGCGCAAATATCATTCGGAATTAGGACTGAATGATGCTGATCGTTTCTTTAAAGTGGCTGCTGATGCTTGTAAAGCGATTATGAATACAGGTAATTATGAGTTGTCTACCGGTGAAGGCGCATATGAGGCTTTGTTTAATAGTCAGGATCTTTCTTCTAATAAGGAGATGATCATTTTTGAAGATTACAGTAATGAATTAGGACGTAAGCATGGTGCCGGTGCCCGGTTTGATTGGACAACCGGCTTGTCACGCGACTTAATGGAAGATTATTATGTAATTGAAGATGGTAAGACAAAAAGATTTCAGGATGTGCCTGGTTATGATAAGAAAACATTTCTTGAGATCTTTGAAAACAGAGATCCCCGCCTGGGACAAACTTTCATGATGCCTGGTTTTATGCGTCCGGGTGAAACAGAACCTCATCGCCAGAAAATAACGATCGGTGGTTATCCGCAGGTGAAATATTCTCCGCTGACATTCGATCAGACAGAATGGGGTAAAGCCTATACAGACTTGCCATTGATCCGGTATGCAGAGGTCTTATTGATGTATGCAGAAGCGAAAGCTGAGTTAGGAGAATTAACTCAGGAGGATATTGATTTGAGTATCAATTTAATTAGAGATCGTGCCGGTGTGCCTCGGGCTACTTTGGCAGATTGGATGGCAAATGTCGACCCGGTTCAGGCTAATCGTTATCCGAATGTTACTTCTGCACAAAAAGGTGCAATTTTGGAAGTTAGACGTGAAAGACGTATTGAATTGGCTTGCGAAGGATTCCGTTATGCGGATTTAATGCGTTGGGGTGCTGGTAAGTTAATGGAAAAAGCTCCGGAGGGTATGTATATCGGTGAATTAGGCTATATTGACTTGACCGGTGACGGACAACCTGATTATGCAGTTGTGGCAACACAGGCAGATGCCGATGCTATTCCACAGGCAGATAAGGAAAAATATAAATTGAATATAGAGATTTTGGCAGGAAATACATTTGAACTGACTGGTGGAGATAAAGGATATATTCGTTTGATTTCTCAGGTTAATAAATGGAATTTTATTGAACCGAAGTATTATTATAGTCCGATATCAACAAAAGATATCGTACTGAACAAAAACTTAATTCAGAATAAATTTTGGACTAAATAGTCGGGAGCGCTTTTTTACTCTTTGAGTAGGAAATGAATATTATATATCTCAAAAGTTACATCTTTTATTTTAGGTGTGAACTTTTGGGATATATTTTTGAATCATTTTTATCTTTCTATCTTTGCGGTTGAATTACATTTAATATTGATAAATTATATACATGAAAACACAAAGTTTTGTTAGTATTACCTTGGTAGTACTTGTTTTGAGTGTTTTTATTTCTTGCTCTGAACAGAAAAAAGAACAACAACTCACTGTCCTTGCCTGGAACGTTTGGCATGCAGGGCATTCCAAAGCTTATGGACAGCAAGCCTGTGATGGGACGATCGGTATCCTGAAAAAAAGTCAGGCTGATGTCATCTTGATGGTGGAAACATATGGAGCCGCTCCTATGATTGCTGATTCGCTCGGTTATGATTATTATTTGATATCCAGTAATCTTTGTATCTTCAGCCGTTATCCGATCATAAAGAAATATACATTTCCGGATGTGATAGATACCTTCAATTTCGGAGGTGTAGAGATTGATATGGACGGGACTCCTGTCCGTCTGTTCGATACTTGGATTCACTATTTGCCGGATATGCGCCTTGTTCCGACCGATAAATCAGAAGAAGAAATATTGGCTTGGGATGATGCCGGAACACGCGATGAAGAAATCCGAAAGATACTCGGGGCTTTGAAACCAATGATTGCCGAATCAGATAGTATCCCTATCGTCATGGGCGGCGATTTCAACAGCCACTCGCATCTGGACTGGACAGAGGCGACCAAAGATATGTATAATCACGGTGGTGCCGTCGTGAACTGGACTGTCTCCAAAGAAATGCAGGCTGCTAACTTCAAGGATAGCTTCCGTGAGATTAATCCCGACCCGGTGAAGAATATCGGGACGACCTGGCTGACGGATGCCGATTCGCTGGAAACAGTCAATCGCCAGGATCGTATCGACTTCATTTATTACCAAGGAAAGACGATACAGGCAGTAGAGTCCCAATGCTATGACAATATTCTGGGTGAAACATTTTCTTTCAAAGGGGAAGACTTCTTTTATGCTTCTGATCACGGGTTTGTGTTGACAACCTTTACGATTAGAAAATAGAAAACTTACTACTAATATTCTAAATAAACACATTAATAACATGAAGAAAACAATCTTGAGCATCGCCCTGCTGAGCGGCATCGCTTCTTTTGCCAATGCAGCCTACACTGGGCATGTCTTTGTCGATAAAAACAACAATGGAGTATTTGATAAAGGCGAGAAAGCTATGGCAGGTGTTCTCGTTTCTGACGGTCTGAACGTCGTAAAGACGGCTGGCGACGGCTCTTTCACCCTACCCGGCCACGAACGGGAACGCTTCATCTTTATCACCACCCCTTCCGGCTATAAAACAAACAATAAGCATTATCACCGTATTGATGGCGACCAAATTTCGTACGATTTCGGGCTGCAACCCTATAGCGGAGGTATAAAATCCGACGGCAGTCATAAATATGTGCATATCGCCGATACGGAGATATTCAACACCGACAATCATGGTGACTGGGTATCCAACGTACGCGATTATACCTCCAACGAGGAGGCCGCCTTTATTATCCATACCGGCGATATCTGTTATGAGAACGGTCTGAAAGCCCATATCAAATTGATGAATACGGCCAATATGAACTGCCCTATCTTCTACTGTGTCGGCAATCACGACTGGTAAAAGGAAAATACGGTGAGGAACTGTTCGAAAGCATCTACGGTCCGGTCTTTTATTCATTTGATGCCGGTAGCGTGCATTATATTGTGACTCCGATGGCGGGCGGCGATTATCAGCCGGGCTATACGAAGGAAGATGTCTATCGCTGGCTGAAGAACGACCTGGCGCAAATCCCGCAAGGCAAGCCCATCGTCGTATTCAATCATGACTTGCTGACTTACGGCGACCAGTTTATCTTCGGTATCAACGACCAGGAACAAATTAACTTGAATGACCATAACCTGAAAGCCTGGGTATACGGTCACTGGCATATCAATTACATAAAGAAACAGGGTAACGTCTACTCTGTCTCTACTGCTACCCTGGACAAGGGAGGTATCGACCATTCTACCAGCGCTTTTCGCGTGCTGCACGTGGACAAGAAAGGTGATTTCACCTCTGAATTGCGTTACACTTATCTTGATAAAAGTATCCAAATCTCTACTCCGGCCGAAGGACAAGTTCCGGTATTGGCTTCGGGTGCTGTGCCTGTGACAGTGAATGTCTATTCGTCAGTCTCTCCCGTGAAAGAGGTTTCTTATTCTTGTCAGATAGATGGAAAGACATTTGTCAGCAATCGTAAGTTGAGCCAGGCTACGGACTGGTGCTGGAACTCCGAAGTACCCTTTACGGCTGCTCAACGTGGGAAGATGGCTACCCTGAAAGTAAGAGCACTCTTCAACAATGGCGAAGTGGCGGAAACCGAAACGGTATTCACCTACCAGCCAACAAATGTAAAACCGGATTTGTCAGCCGACTGGAATAACCTGTTAGGAACTCCCGAGCATGTTGCGACTGCTTCTTCGAGCGTAAACCCGCCTCTCGAAATGGCCTGGGTGAAGAATATTGGAGCCAATATCTATATGACTTCCCCATTGGTTTACAACGGTATGATTTATGTTGCCTCTGTCGATGAGAACCTGCAAGGTGATGCTCATATTTATGCCCTGAACGGACAAACGGGCGAGTTGCTTTGGAAATACCAGACACGTAATTCCATCAAAAACACTATCGCCATTGACAATGGTCGTGTGTTGGCACAAGACGCCCAGGGATATCTGTATGCCGTAGATGCCCAAAGCGGTAAATTAAGCTGGGAGAAACAACTGCCGGTAGCCGGCCTGCCTTCTTTGATCGAAGGTCTGGTTGCCTCCGACGGTGTTGTGTATGCCGGGACAGGCAAAGGTCTTTGTGCCATCGACACTAAAGACGGACGTGAGATCTGGCGCAATAAAGACTGGGGGCAGGGCGAAGGCACCACCACCACCTTCTCCGTAGGAAAGAATATGCTGATCGCCTCTTCCCAATGGCGTGCCCTCTACGGCAACGACCTGAAGACCGGTGAGTTGAAATGGACAGCCGACACTAACGGTCTGCGTAACCGCGGCGCATCGGCAGCCGTTCATGGTGACCTGCTCTACCTTATCTCCGACAAGTCTTTCTTTATCCTCGATGCCAATACAGGCCGTGTGATTGTTCGCAAGGAACTGCCTTTCAGTGTCGATGTAACCTCAACACCGTTACTGACAGATAAGGAGATCATCTTCGGCTCCGCAAAAGACGGTTTGGTCGCATTGGATAGCGAGACGCTAGAGATTAAATGGAAGTTTAATACCGGAGATGCATTGGTATATACTTCCCCTTACTCCCGTAAAGTATCTGCAACTATCGAGACAAGTCCTGTCTTATCAGGCAATACGGTTTATGTAGGAGCTTCCGACGGTACTATCTATGGCGTGAATAAGGAGACCGGAAGGTTTGCCTGGAAGCATGCGACAGGCGCTCCGGTATTCGGTTCGGTAGCCGTTTCGGGGAATACGTTGATAGCGGTCGATTTCGGAGGAAACGTGTATACGTTTGTTGCCGCCGAATAAAAGCTTGATACTAAGCTTTGAATAGAGAGGTGCGTTTCCAAAACGGAGGCGCACCTTTTGTTTGTATATGACTGGAGGATTCTATATCTTTGCATTATTACTGATTATAACTGTATTAAAGAAACCATTGAGATATGAAACGTTCTGAAGTTGTAGAGTTAATAAAAGAGACTATACGTCGTATTGCTCCCGGTGCAAAGACTATCTTGTATGGTTCGGAAGCACGGGGTGATGCCCGTCCCGACAGCGATATCGATCTTCTTATTCTGGTTGACGGTGATACAATGACACTGGCACAGGAAGAAGAAATAACGCTTCCTCTCTATGAGTTGGAGTTACGAACAGGCGTCTCTATCAGTCCAATGATCGTTTTAAAAAAGTTATGGGATAACCGTCCTTTCAAAACTCCTTTTTATGTCAACATTATAAATGAAGGGATTGTATTATGAAAGAAATATTGGATGAAGAAAGCCGGAAAGCTTTGATAGCTTACAGGCTTCAACGGGCTTATGAGACGTTGAAAGAGGCAGAGGTCATGATACGGGAATCATTTTATAATGCAGCCGTTAACCGTATGTATTATGCATGTTATTATGCAGCTGTAGCTTTATTACTGAAATATGATATTCAGACTCAGACTCATAATGGTGTGAAAACAATGCTTGGGTTGCATTTTATTTCTACAGGAAAGCTGTCATTAAAAATAGGCAAGACTTTCTCTACTCTCTTTGAAAAGAGGCAGAGTGGTGACTATGATGACTTTGTCTATTGCGACCAAAGCATGGTCGAAGAATTATACCCACAGGCCAGCCTGTTCATAGATTCTGTAAAAGAGATACTTACCAAACCTTAAGTCGGATAAGCATCTCTTAGGGAAAGTTTGGGGGAATTTATTTCAATTTAAATGCTACTTTATTGCGAATATCTGTTGAGGAAGCGCCGATCCATGCTTCGAACTTACCCGGTTCGGCTACCCATTCATGGCGGGCGTCATCGAAGAAACTCAACGCCTCTTTTCCAATGGTGAAGGTTACCTCCCGGGTCTCTCCCGGAGCCAGTTTTACCTTGCTGAAGCCTTTCAGTTCCTTTACAGGACGGGGCAGGGATGATTTCAAATCACTGATATATAGCTGTATTACTTCCGATCCTTCACGACTGCCAGTATTGGTGACAGGTAGGGTAATGGTAAGCGTTTCATCCTGTCCCATCACTTTCTTGTCGGCTATGGCCTTCCCATAGGCAAAAGTAGTATAGCTCAGGCCATGACCGAAGGAGAACAGCGGTTTTGTCTTTTCCTTGTCCGCCCAGCGATAGCCGACGAAGATTCCTTCGTTGTACTTCTGATCCACGATAGGGCTGCCGTAGTTGCGGGGAGTACCCGGATATTCGCCCAGCTTATGCGCACCTACATCCTGCAAAGAAGCGGGGAAAGTGAACGGCAACTTGCCGGACGGATTGACATCGCCCGTCAATACCGAAGCAATGGCACTGCCTGCTTCCGACCCCAGATACCATGCCTGCACGATGGCGGGGACTTCTTTCACCCACGGCATGGCGATGGCATTGCCTGAGATATTTACTACAATCAGGTTCTTGTTAGCCTTTGCCAGGGCGGTTATTACCTTATCCTGGCCGTAAGACAGACCGAGTTCCTTACGGTCTGCATCCTCGCAGTCCTGATGCGCGCTCTTATTCAGGCCGCCGATAAAGATGACGTAATCGGCCTCTTTGGCAACGGCAACGGCTTCGGCTATCAATTCTTCCGGCGAACGGCTGTCCTCCAGGTCCTGACCGGATTTCACACCATTGTATTCACCGCTCGGGTCGCCTACATAACCACGTGCATAAATGACTTCCGCCTGGTCGCCCACCCGTTTCCGGATGCCGTCCAGCGGGGAGAGTTCGTATTTTACTTTCAGGGAAGAAGAACCGCCGCCTACAGTCATCATCTTGATGGCATTCTCGCCGATGACGGCTATTCTTTTTGCCCGGTTCAGGTCGATAGGGAGCAGGTTATTCCGGTTCTGCAACAACACGATGCCCTCTTCACCGATACGGCGGGCTGCGGCAAAATGGGCTTCCGAGCAGAGCGAGCCGTACGGACGGTTTCTATTCATCGTAGTGCGGTAGGCGAGGCGCAGGATGCGTCTTACCTTGTCGTCCAGTTCTTTTGTTCCGACTTTGCCTTCACGAATCAGTTTCAGGTAAGGATCTGCCAGATAATAATTGTCGTAAGCGTTGCTGGCTCCGTTGGACAATCCGTTGGTCCAGCTTCCGAACTCCATATCGAGTCCGTTGGTGATGGCTTCCTGCGTGTTATGAACGCCTCCCCAGTCAGAGACGACAACACCGTCGAAACCCCATTCGCCTTTCAGTATGTCGTTCAGGAGGTACTGGTTATGGCAACCGTGCTGATTCTTGTACAGGTTGTAGGAACCCATGATGGCCCAGGCATTTCCTTCCTGGACGGCTGCTTTGAAGGCGGGGAGGTAGATTTCGTAGAGGGCACGGTTGTCTACGATGACGTTGGTCGTATGGCGGTTTACTTCCTGGTTGTTGAGTGCATAATGTTTCACACAGGCAGCCACGCCGTTCTGCTGGACGCCTTGCACATAGGGAACTACCATCTTTCCGGCCAGATAAGGGTCTTCGCCCATATATTCGAAATTGCGTCCGTTCAGTGGCGAACGGTAGATGTTTACACCGGGGCCCAGCAAGACCGTTTTATTCCGATAGCGGGCTTCTTCACCGATGCTTTTGCCATATAACCTGGCTATTTCCGGGTCCCAGCTGGCAGCCAGGCAGGTCAGAGCCGGGAAGGCTACGCAGGAGTCGTTGGTCCATCCCGCCTGCTCCCATTCATCCCATAAGACTTCGGGACGAATGCCGTGGGGACCGTCGGTCATCCAGAATTCAGGAATGCCCAGGCGTGCGACGCCCGGCGAACAAAACTTGGACTGGGCATGTGTCAGTGCTACCTTTTCTTCCAGCGTGAGGCGCGACAGGGCATCTTCCACACGTTCTTCAATGGGTTTGCTACTGTCCAGATAAGTGGGGACTTCCTGCTGTGCCTGCCCGAAACCGGGCAGCAACAACAGACAGCAAGCGATGTATTTAATCAGTTTCATATTGTTATTGTGTCTTTAAACCTAGTGAGCGGATATATTCGTTTTGTATGACGCATTGCTGTATACGGCTGTTCTCGATAAACTCCGTTAAAGCTGCTTTGGCTGTTTCCTGGTCCGGCCGGGCATCACGGATTTCCTGGTATGTACCCCGGGGAGCTTCGGAGAAGGCAACGACAGCGTCCCAGCCGGCCGGTGCTTTGATGCCGGCAAAGGAGGATTTGTCGATTTTCTTGTACGGCCAGAACGTCCAGCCGATATTGTTCTCTTCCATCACATGGCAGAAAGCGTTCTGCCAGGCTTCTGTGTTATGTCCGATTTCGCCCATATACATGGGGAGGTTTACCCGGTCGCGGAAGTCGATAATCTCCTGGATGGCTGCTTTGGAGGCGTTGCCTCCGTAACGATGGCAGGTGTACATGATTTTATCGTCGAAGGTGGAGTCGGTGAATGGGCTGAAGTTACCGTTCCACTGCGCGCCGCCCAGCAGGATGATATGGTTGGTGTCTGCCTCGCGGATGGCGGCTGTGGCTCGTTTATACAACGATTCCAGCTTGCCGTTCAACTCTTCCATATTGCTGAAATAGGGCGCGATAGGCTCATTTGCCAGTTCGTAACCGAGGATAACCGGCTCGTTCTTGTAATAGGCTGCAATCTTTTTCCAGATGTTGCAGAATAGCTGCTGGCTGGCTTCGCTCTCGAATAGCCAGGGATACCCGTAGCTGTCGTCGATGTTGTCACCGGTCTGTCCGCCCGGAGCGTCGTGCATATCGAGAATCAGGTAGAGACCTGTTTCGCGGCACCAACCGACTACACTGTCTATGCGGGCGAAACCGTCCTGATTGGCCGTCAATCCCATATAATCCTCGTCGGTGAAGAGTTTATAATGGAAGGGAAGACGGATGGTATTAGTACCGGTCGCCGCAATGAACCGTATATCGTCGCGGGTAATATAGTTATCTTTGAACGCTTTCCAGAATTCAGCGGTGAAGTCGGGACCGACCAGTTCGCAGAGCATCTGGTTGATGCGTCCCGGCGAATTTGTCTTGTTGAAGCCAAACATATACCCTTCCGGGTTCAGCCAGTTGCCAAGGTTCGTCCCTTTGATAAAGAACTTCTGCCCTTTGGAGGTAATCAGGTCGGTGCCGGAGATACGCATGAATGCTTCCGGCGGCAGGTCGGCCGTATCCGCATCTGTAGTGCCGGTGTGCTGCCGGCATCCGGTAACGGATACCAGCAGGAGCATGAGCATTAAATAGATATTCTTTTTCATGTCTGTTATTTTACTGTGAATGTTGTTTGTAATCCTTCGGCGCTGTTAGGGCCGACCCAGAGGTTAAATTCGCCCGGTTCGACTACTCTTTGCCGGTCGATGTTCCAGAAGGCCAGTTCTTCGACGGGGAGTGAGAAAGAGACTGTCTTTGTCTCACCCTGCTTCAGAGGAATCCGCCGGAAGCCTTTTAGCTCTTTGACCGGACGGGTGATGGAGCCGGCTTTGTCCTGTACGTACAGTTGCACGACTTCCGTGCCTTCATACTTACCGGTGTTTGTCAGGTCGAAGCTGATTTCCAGTGTTCCGTCGACAGCCAACTGATTCGTTGCCAATTGCAGGTTGTCATAGCCGAAGGTGGTGTAAGACAATCCGTAACCGAACGGGAATAAAGGGTCGAAACCGGCATCTATATAGAAGGATGTACAGCCCAGGGAGGTCTGTCCGGCTTCCTGCGGGATATCGTCTATCAATGTTTCCTGGCGGGAGGCGGGGCGGCCCGTATTGTTATGTGCATAGTAGACAGGTATCTGACCTACCATCTTCGGGAAGGTAACGGGTGTTTTTCCGCTTGGTACCGCTTTTCCGAAGAGCAGGTCGGCAAGGGCCGATCCGCCCATTGTTCCCGGATGGAAAGCGTAGAGAACGGCGTCGGACTGTTCGACTTCCTGTCCGATTGTCAGCGGACGGCCTGCCATAACCACCGTCACAAGCGGTTTCCCTGTCTTTGCCAGGGCGGCTATCAGTTCGCTTTGCGCTCCCTGCAAATGCAGGTCGGCTAACGAGTGCGCTTCGCCTGAGAGGATAGATTCTTCTCCGGCGCATACCAGTACGGCATCGGCACGCATAGCGGCATTCACGGCTTTGGCGATGCCGGCTGTATGCTTGTCGCGGCTATAACCTAATCCGGGTTCGTAGATGATTCGTACTTTATCGCCATACATCTCTTTCAAAGCGGTCAGAACCGTTTGCGTATGTGCTTTTTCTCCGTCGAATACCCAGGTTCCCATCTGGTCGTGGGCGGCATCGGCCAACGGGCCTATTATGGCAAGGGTACGTATCTTATCGGTAAAAGGTAAGGTTTCGCGGTCGTTCTTTAATAAGATAACCGATTGTTCTGCCGCCTCTTTGGCTTTTGCCAGGTGGGCGGGCGCATATTTTACTTGTTGGTCTGTGTCTGTATATGGATTATCAAACAGTCCCAGGCGGAATTTAAGACGGAGGATGTTACGGACTGCTTCATCAATCGCTGCTTCCGATACTTTCTTCTCCTTGACAAGTTCTTCCAGGTTACGGATAAACGTGCCGCTTACCATTTCCATGTCGATGCCGGCATTCACGGACTTCATGGCTGCCTCTTTCTCGTCTTTGCAGAAACCGTGGGAAATCATTTCGGCCGAGGATGCCCAGTCTGTTACCACCAGTCCGTCGTAATTCCATTCGCCGCGCAGCACATCTTTCAGGATGAAACTGTTCCCTGTCGAGGGAATTCCGTCGTTATCATTGAAAGAAGTCATGAACGTGGCGCATCCGGCTTTGGCAGCCGCTTCGAACGGAGGAAAATAGACGTTGCGCAGCTGGCGTTCGGGAATAAAGGTGGAATTGTAATCGCGTCCTCCTTCCGATGCACCGTAGCCAACAAAGTGTTTGGCACAGGCAGCAACAGCCGTCGGATTGTTCAGGGAATCGCCTTGGAAACCTTTCACCATGGCTACCCCCATCACGGAGCTCAGATACGGGTCTTCACCGCAGCTCTCGGCGATGCGTCCCCACCGTGGGTCGCGCGATATATCGATCATCGGGGCAAAGGTCCAGCGGATGCCGTCGGCCGACGCTTCGACAGCCGCCACACGGGCACCGTCTTCCACCAGTTGCGGGTTGAAAGTCGCCGCCTGTCCCAACGGGATGGGGAAGATGGTTTTATAACCGTGGATGACGTCGCGCGACATAAGCAGGGGAATACCCAGGCGGGATTCTTCCACTGCAATTCTTTGCGCTTTGTTTACCAGCTCCGGGTCGGTCAGGTTCAACAGCGAACCGACATTCCCTTCCCGGATTAACCCGGCCATTTCTTCCAGGCCGCCGAAAGGACTTAACTGGTTCATCTGGCCAATCTTTTCCTGCAAGGTCATTTGCCCTAACAAGGCATTCACCCGGCTTTCAATATCTCCTTCTTGGGTTCCCTGGGGTTCTGCGCATGATAAGAATGGCAAAAGCAGCAGGTAGACAGATAATCGTTTTATTTTCATGGCATAGTAAGATAAACAGGGATATCCTCCGGGATGAAACAGCTTATTTCATTCTTTGGATATCCCCTATTTAATAATCAATTAATATGGATTCTGAACAGTAGCTCCATGAGATGATTCAATTTCAATCTGGGGAATCGGAAGATACTTTTTGTTCTCGGTCCACTGCGGACGCTGCGGAATAGCAGCTCCTTTCCCAGTCCATTTCAGTTCGCCGTTGATAACCAGATTGAGAGGTTTTCCGTCTGCATTGGTTTTAACTTCGCCTTTCGGCTTGTCCTGCGTAACGGTACCATCCGTACAGACAAAACGATGGGCATCCTTTGTCACATAAATAGCACCGCCACCCGGTTTCAGGACTTCAGCGGCTTTACCGAAACGAATCAGGTCGAAATAACGTTTTCCTTCACCCAGTAATTCTACCCGGCGTTCCTGCATGATGGCTTCTTCGGAAATTGCTTTGGGACTCAGACCGGCACGTTCGCGTATCTGGTCGAAATAACCTTGTGCTTCTCCCGATTGGTGCGCCATGCCAGTTCTGCTGCAACCAGCAGAGTTTCTGCATAACGATACAGGTGGAAGTTGTTTTCCCAGTTCAGGTCCGCATCGCCAGCCTGGTCGGCCTTACCGCCCGGACGGCCCAGATATTTGCGCAGGAAATAACCGGTGTTCTGGTAACGTCCCGTATAATTCACGGCGATTCCCCTGTTCATCATTTCCTCCTGGTACGTATCCAGGTTCAGGACTGCTACATCCCGACGGATATCTCCCGGTTCGAAGGCTTCATATGCATCCTGGGTAATCACACAGAAACCCCAGCCACCTTCAAATTCGGTATATGGGCCATGTCCCGTTTCCTGACCGCCGACGTAAGTCAAACCATCCACACCAATCATAGCAGGGATGACAGTACCCCCACAGGCCCCAGCATCGCCCCAGCCGCGTTTACCACCGGCTGAGATGTAGTTGATATCGAGGATGATTTCATCGGACCATTCCGTAGCATAAGTGAACAGGTCGTCGTAGTCCGTAACCAGTTTATATTGTCCCGAAGCGATAACCTCTTTTACATAACCCAATGCTTTGGAGTAACGGCTTTCGTCTTTCTGATACATGACATAATCGGCATAGATCATGGCAGCGGCTGCCTGAGTCATTCGTCCGGCCCATGTTAGTTCACGTTTCATCGGAAGAATTTTGGAATCCAGCACCTCTTCCAGGTCGGTTACCATGTTATTGTATACTTCGTCTGCTTTCAACTGCTCTGCGATATACGGGAAAGTCAGGTTCTCCGTATAAAATGGAACATTCCCCCAGGTTTTCCACAATACCAGGTAATACCAGTCGCGCAATACCCGTCCTTCTGCGTTGTAAGACTTTTTATCTGCTTCGGAGATGTTTGCCTCTTCAGCATTGTCCATTAAGCGGATGGAGCGGTTGATGCCGGAGTAGGCAACGGTCCATGCTCCTTTTATGTCATTGGTAGGGCTACAGCCATACCAGGAGATTTCGTGAAGATAACCCTGGTCGGACGTGTCGCTACCACCCGGGTAAATATCATCGCTTGCAGCATCCCAGGCGAGGTTCAGAGGGAACCAGCCGTTATAGTAATCGAACCACTGCATCGGGTCGTAAGCGGCTGCCATGGCTTCTATCATTTTGGCATTGTCAGTATAATACCCTTTGATGGGCACACTGCTTGCCGGTTCTTCGGTTAAGAAACTGTCGCCGCACGAAACAAGTCCTGATGCAAGTAGTATGGCAGCGGCGAAAGTATATAGTTTATTCTTTTTCATATCGATTTTCCATTTAAAATCCAAACAAAGTTGGATAATTCATTATTAATTAACTTTTATAATTTATCTTTGTATCAGGATGTTAAGAGGAAGTAGGCTCTGCTGAGGAGCAA
>NZ_QSDP01000037.1:0-54666 GCF_003463685.1 Parabacteroides sp. AM58-2XD | reverse complement strand
TGACCTCAAAGGTATGATTTCAAATCGTCGCGCCTAAAAAGTAGTATCTAATAGACTATATTTCAATTATTTCAAAGAACTATTTATCCACTTTTACGGGACAGTAATGATTAAGTATACTAAAAATAGAGTGAATTTGAGAGAGTAAAGAACTGTCCGGGATCACTCCCGGGACAGTTCCCAACAAGGTATAAGCCTTAAAAACAGACTTTTGACTAATACTTTATTTGAAGGAGCAATTCATCGAGTCAGGTTCGAATTCAGCTGGGCATCGGATGCTGGATACGGCAGATATATAGATTTTTCACCCTGCCAGGTTAGAGAAGCCGGTAATTCCACTTTTTCTTTTCGCACAATACCCGGAGCTACTTCGATAGCCGCATTGGCTTTACGTTCATTGAATGTTTGTTCCAGCAATTCCATACGCATCTGATCATCGCGGCGGGTTACCAAAGCGACAAAGTAACCGGCTACTTCCCAACCGTGTTCTTTCAAGGCAGCATTGGCAAATGTTTCTCCATTCATACCTGATTGTAGTGGTTCCAGGCCAGCGCGTTCACGTACCAGGTTTATACATTCGTAAGCCATTGCGTTCGGTGTACCCTCAGCACGTGCTTGTGCTTCGGCATACCATAACAATACTTCCGAATAGCGGATCAGGCGATGGCGATGATCGTTGGTCATTAAAGAAGTATTGGCAGGCTTCGTATAATCGTAATCACCTCCGTCTTCACTGATGGTAAAGGCACAGAACATAGGCTGCTGCTCGGGAATACTTTCGTCCCACCAATCCAGTAACTTTCCACCCTCTTTATTCCCTTCTAGAATCTTCGGGTTATAAGTTGCATCTTTTCTCGGACCGGTAGGGAATTCTTTCCAGAATTTGATTTCGCCCAGTGCATCGCCCCACCCGGTAAGCGATTCGAACAAGTGGCTATTTGTCATTTGTGAATCTTCAGACCATGTTCCTACTGCACTGGAGAAATTGATGCCGACAACTGTTTCATTTGTATAATTATGGCTTGGAGCATATACATATTTGTATTCCGGTTCCAGAATATATTCATATGTTCCGCTATTTACACCATCAATAACAGCTTTTGCCTGTTCTGCTGCTGAAGCATAATATTGTGTCTGTTTTAAAGGCCATCCTGCCATAGCCATATAGACGGCAGCCAGTGTTGCCTGGGCTGCCTGTTTGGTAATGAAGATGTTGGCTCCCTGGAATTTCTGGGGAGGTTTGGAATAGTCGGTCGGAAGTGTAGCAACGCAGTCTTGTAAATCTTTGACAATCTGGTTATATACATCTTGAATATTGGCTAAAGGACGTTCGTAGTTAACTTCGGTGTCCAGAATCAGAGGAATGGCCCCCCAACGACGAACCAGCCAGAAATAATGTACTGCACGCCAATATTTGGCCTGACCTAATGCTATATTTATTTCTTCTTGTGTCGTAGGGGTTTTAGCCCCATTTTCGATGATATAATTGGCAGCCTTGATCACGACGTAAGAGGTAGACCATGCAGCTTCTACCCCCTTATTGGCATCTGAGCCGCGGAATGCATCTACTTCAGCATAAGCTTGTTTATTACTGCCGGGATTAGCGGTTACGTCGTCACCTAACCAGGAAGGAATTGTTGGGTTTGTGTTGGTCTGTGTCAGACAGACATTCTTATACAATGCATAGGTTGCCATTGTTAATTCCTCCTGTGTAGAGAAGAAGGTGCCCGGTGTCAGTTTGCCTTTTGGATCTTCGTCAAGAAAATCACTACATGAGCTTGATAACAAGGCTATGCCTAAGGTATATAATATATATTTCGCTTTCATAATAATTATTCTTTATTTAATATTAGAAATTCATACGAACTCCGAATGTATATGAACGAGTCAACGGATAAGCTCCCAAGTCGATACCGTCGTTTACATCTACACTACCTGTTCCTGTATCCACAAATGAAATACCGGCTGGATCCATTCCTTTATAACTGGTTATAGTGAATAAATTCTGGCAACTGAATGTAAAGCGTAGATCGGCAAATTTGGATACAGCTTTCGGTAGGTTGTATGATAGGCTGATATTATCCAGACGAAAATAATTTGCTGATTCCAAATACTTGGTAGAGGTTGCCGCTGCCTGATAATTATTCCCTTTAACATTTACAGAAGGATAGCGGGCCGATTGTCCTTTTGTATCGAAATTATCATTCAAATACTCTTTTAATGTGATGAAGGCAAAGTCGCCAGTCATGGATGTTCCGGTATAACGTACCATATTAAAACGTTCTGCTCCGAATGAACCGGTAAAGAATACGTTCAAGTCCCAGTTTTTCCAATGCAAGCTATTATTCCAGCCCAAAGTAAAGTCAGGAGTGGCTTTACCGATAAAGGTACGATCTTTACTGTCGATTATACCATCCTTGTTCCGATCGACAAATGAATCATTACCTGCAGCATCCAATCCAGTCCATTCATAGCCATAGAATGCACCGATCGGTTGCCCTACTGTTATACGGGTAACGCCGTCTGTTGAAAACATGCCGCTAGCAATATTTGCTCCCTGGATAAAGTCCAGACCCGCCAGATCTTTTACTTCATTCTTTAGATAAGTGCCGTTGAAGGTCGTGTTCCAACTGAAATCCGAGCCTTCGAAAATATTTGCATTGATAGAAAAGTCAATACCTCGATTACTGATCTCTGCCGCATTCACCCAATAGGAACCTCCACCGTCATAATTCGGAATTGTCCGTTTTAACAGACCGTCTTTTGTTCGTTTGTCAAAATAGTCGAAAGAAACGTTCAATCTGCGATTCAAAATGGAAAAGTCCAAACCTAAGTCGAATTGGTGGGTTGTTTCCCACGATAGATCCGGGGTTGCGACAGTTTGTCCAATCCAATAACCTGTGTAATAGGCATTTCCTCCGAATGCATACATGGCTTGAGACATCAGTCCCAATGTTTCATACGGGTCAATGGCCTGACTGCCGATTAAACCGTAGCTGGCTCGAATTTTGAGGTCTTGTATAATATTCTGATGTTGCATAAAGTCTTCATTACCCATTGACCAGGCGGCAGCAATAGAGGGAAACCAACCCCATTTGTCGTTAAAAAATTTTGATGAACCGTCCGCGCGAATCGTTCCGGTCAGCATATAGCGGTCTTTGTAGTTATACATTATACGGCCTACACCGGACATCAGAGCCCATTTTGAATAATCATTTTTCGCATTGCGGGTACCAGCCATTTCAGCGTTCCACCATCCGACACTTTCGGTCATCAGATTATTTCCGCTGATATCCATATAGCGGTATTCGGATTGTGTAGCTTCATAAACGGCTGTGGCAGTCAAAGCATGGTCACCCCATTTCCCATTATAAGTCAGGTTGTTTGTCGTTTGTAAAGTCATACGATACGCATCATTGTTTCCCATACTGCTTGAACTGGACACCTTTGTTGTTGCGAAAGAGTAATTTTTCACGTCGTTGTAATCAATACCATTACTGGTAGTAAAAGTCAGACCAGGAAGAATGTTGAATTTTAAATCGATATGAGCATTGACGATATCTCTCATCGACTCTCCTATTTGTTCATTAAGCAGACCAACCGGATTTAACTGTGTAATAGCACTGTACGGGTCACGTGTATAAGTACCGTTTTCATTCATGATACCAAGTACCGGTGCATAATTCATTGCGATATTGACAATGTTACCTTTTGCTGCACTGAAATCTGCACTTCTTTTCACATTATGAGAGGCATTCACGTCGGCTGTCAGATGTAACCAGTCTGTCAGCTGCGAAGTGATATTAGCACGTGCTTGGTAGCGTTTGTTTGTATTTTCCTTTACGACACCTTCCTGACCGACATAGTTTCCGGAAACAATGTACTGGATTTTATCGCTACCTCCGGAAAGAGTCAATTTGTAATCCTGTGTGATACCATTTTGAAAGATTTCGTCCAGCCAATCCGTACCGGCTGTTCCGTTCTGGAATGCAGATAACTGTTCCGGAGAGAAGGTATCTTTCCGATATGTGTTATATAATGTAGCAAACTCATACGGGTTGAGTGTTTCGTAACGTTTGGCTACGGTACCGATACCGATCTGTGCATCGAACATAATCTGACGGACATTCGCTTTACCGGTTTTTGTCGTGATCAGAACGACACCATTTGCACCACGGGAACCGTAGATGGCAGTTGAAGACGCATCCTTTAATATCTGCATAGACTGAATGTCTTCCGGATTCAATCCTGTCAGACCACTTTCGCGCACAATACCGTCGATTACATACAACGGATCGTTGCTGCGATTAATAGAGCCGGAGCCGCGAACACGAATCTTAACGGTTCCTCCCGGCACACCGCTGTTTTGTACCTGAACACCCGACACACGACCCTGCAAAGCGTCTGATACCTGAGTGATCGGTTGATCTTTAAATGCTTTATTATCCAAAACGGCTACGGAACCTGCTAAATCGGCTTTACGAACTGTACCGTAACCTACGACAACAACTTCGTCGAGTGACTGGCTGTCTTCCTTCAGCATGATGTTATAGGAAGATTGGCTACCGACTGTAATTTCTTGCGGAAGATAACCGATATAGGAAATTTGCAAAATAGCATTTGTCGGAACATTTTCCAATGTAACTTCCCATCCAGATCACTGATTGTTCCGTTTGTAGTTCCTTTGATAACAATATTAGCGCCGGTAACCGGTCCCATGTTATCTCTTACGATACCTGAAATTGTACGAGTGTCTTTCTGTTTTGTTTCAGTGTTTACAGGTGTCTCTTTTGGGGAAATGATTATCTGACGGTCAGATATGGAGTAATTATTTTTCGGTACGGAAAATAATTGATTAAGGATAGTATCTATTTTCTGATCTTTTACATTTATAGATACTTTACGGTTCAGATCAATTGACTTGTCTAGGTAAAAGAAGATAAACTCGCTGTTGTTTTCTATTTCATTAATAACTTCTTTAACCGTTTTGTTTTCGTAGTTCATGGTGAATGATGTCTCTTGAGAATATATCTCTGAGGCAAAACATGATCCTGCTGTTAAAAACGCAAAAAGTAAAAAAAACTTCATGACACGTATTAGTCTTTTGGATTGGGTTTTCCTTTGAGTAAACCTGGTGTTCTCATTCATGTTGTGTAACGATTTAAGTTTATAATACGGTTTAATGCATGTAAATTATTAGTGAGGGGAAATTTCTAAAATTTTATCCCTCTAAATCTAAGGTCCCATAATTTTGTGAGTTTTAATGTTTGACAATAATATAAATCTGTTCGCCTGTTTGCTCGACTTTGATCGGGGCGGCATTCTGAAGTGCACTGAGTACTTTCTCGGGGGTTTCCTTCAAATCCAGTTTTCCGCTACAAGTGAGTTCACTGACTTTTTCGTCCCAATGGATTTTAATCCCATAGTATTTGCAGAGCTTCTCAAGAACAACATCCAGCTTCTGGTGATTGAACTGATAATATCCGTCTTTCCAGGCAACATAATCTTGTGTGTTTACGTGGTACACGGATTCTTCATCACTCTTGTTGTCATATAGGAACAACTGATTAGGACTTAATGTATTTTTCCTTTTTCCTTTTGTTTCTATTTCAACTTTTCCTTTTACCAGTACAACATGACTGCTTGTTTCATTATCGTAGGCAGAGACACAAAACTGGGTTCCCAGGTCTCTGACCTCCATTTTTCTGGTTTTTACGATAAAAGGTCTTTTTTCATCGTGTACAATGTCCAGATAAATTTCTCCCTCTACGAATATTTCCCGGCTGTCGGCGGTAAATTGAGCGGGATAAATCACTTTTGAACCAGCGTTCACCCACATTTTACTTCCATCTGTGAATGTAATGGAAGAACGTTTTCCTATCGGGACAATTAATTGATTGAACGATTGAACTTTTTCTTCTTTTATATCTTCTTTTTCAATGTTTACTTCTTCCGAGTTTACATTGATATTTCCTTCCTTTGTATATTCCAACCGGGTGTCTTTCCCTTCAATAGATATCTTTTTTTCTTTTGAAAGGATCAGCTGAACGTTCTCCGACGGATTGTCGGTTTGCGGAATGGTACTTATCATAGCTTCATAATCGATCGCTTGTTCCTGATTGTATAAAGTATGCCATCCATAAGCGGAGATTATCAGCAAGGAGGCTGCTACAGAAACCGCTATTTTCAGGAAATGAATCTTCTTTGTGTGTTTATCGTATAACGTATTGGCTGTTTGTATACGTTTCCATAATTCTTTTTCATCGTCGACCGATAGAGCTGAATTGTAGGATATCCTTTTGATACTTTTTAAGAAAAAACGAGCAGATTCTATCTCTTCAGCAAGAGCGTTGTCAGCTTGCTGAAGTTTATGCCAGAACTTTCGGTCTTTTTCTGTCGGATATAATTCCGATAGCAGGAAATAATCGTCGTTCAGTAACTCGTCTGCTTTATATTTTGTATAATCTTTTCTCATTTATATCAAGAAGGATTTTATATAAGGAGACGTTGTTACCTATTTTATACTCACTAAAGAGAATTTTTTTTGAAAGAGTCGTTTTTTGTTGTACTATTTCATTGATAGGTAAAGTAATAAAAGGAATAATCCGGTAGAACTATAATTTTGTCTGATTTTTTTTAATGATCGTTGTATCAGGTTTTGTGCAGACTGATAATTCATATCCATTAATATACATATCTCTTCCATGCTCATTTCTTGAATAAACCGATAGTATATGATCTCTTTTTGGCGGGGAGTCAGTATGGAGAGAATCTCTTTGACTTTCTTTTGCTGATTTTTGTATTGTTCATTATTGATGAACTCGTCTTCCACTGTGGGTTCGAGTAAGAACGGAACTTGTTCCATCGTACTTCTTTCGTAGATTGATTCTTTATAAAGAGCACGTAATACACAGTTCTTTATGGTAACAAACAAATATACTTTAATATTATCGGGAACGATGAGACGCTCTCTGTTTTTATACAGTTGAGTAAAAACTTCCTGTATGCAATCTTTTATTAGTTCAGGGTTTGAGGTAAAACGAAGGCTGTACTGATATAAGGTTTGTACATACTCATTATACAACCAACTATACGAGTCGTTATCCCCTGCGATAAACTGGCTCCATTTTATTTTAGTCTCATTATCCTGCATATTGCTGTTTTGACATACAAATATAAAACAAATAAAATATAATCAAAACGTTTGATTTATGGATAAGTCAACTTCTTTCCAAAAATTCGTCCTATCCTTATTTTAGATAGAGGTAGGTGTAAATCAATTTAGACGTACCTCTAAATCAATTTACACCTACCTCTAATTTCAATTAGACGTACCTCTTTTGGAAAAGACTTTTTGATGAAGTCAGGAAATGTCCGTTATTTTCCGGGTAGGTCGTTCAGATGGTTTCAAAAACTGAAAAGTTCATGATCAGGGGATCAGCTTTTGATTCGTCTACAACTAATTTGATTGCATCGAGCGTTTGTGCTTCAAACCTGTTTATATGTTTATGGCCGATGCAGGTACCCGAAGAAAGGTCAATCCATTCATTATTCTTTTTACCTTTCAGGGTATATTTCAGAACCCGTTCTCCTTTTGAGATATCTTCCTGCAGGATGACACGGTTGATGCTGACCGGCTTGTCGAAAGAAATGACAAATTCCGATCCGGTGCCCGATGTTTGTTGCAGCGGATTACCATATTGGCGTGTAATCTCTTTGCCCAGCGCTTCCACCTGGCGGACATCGGCATCCGGAATAAGTCCCCTGTCGTCGATAACTAATCCCAACAGCATATTTGTGTTTCTTCCTACACTGGTTTCATATTTTGTCAGCAGTTCAGGGAGAGTGAACATCATGCTGTCCTGTCCGGCCGTCCAGAACCAGCCTCCCTGGAAGGAACGGTTCCAGCGCAGGGTGAAATCTGATTCCCCCGGACACCAGAACGGAGCGAAAGGATCGCCGTTCAAGCCATTTATGACACGCGTGCCGTCGGCATTGGTTGTCGAATCGGCAGTAGACCAGCACGGATAAGGGGCGACGCCTTCCTCATTGCCTACCCATCTGATCAGGTTTGGATGACCGTACGGACCCTGGAAAGCGATGGCATTGGGTTGTAGTTTCTGTACCAGGGATAGTACGTCTGCACCGCCCTGGTCTTTGGAAAGCACGCCGCCATCAAACCATATTTCAAATAATTCCCCGTAATTGCTCCATAACTCAGTCAATTGCTGAGTCACAATTTTGTTGTATTCTTCCTGAGTGACCGGACTGCCTTCCTGGACAACGCCGGGATTGTCTACATACAGATAACCGTTTGCCGTTGTGCTGGCATAGATTCCCGGTTTGATATTATACTTTTTACAGGAAGCGATAAAATCGGCAACAATATCACCTTCGCCGTTTTTCCAGGGAGATTGTTTGATACTGTAGTCGTGTGCCTCTGTAGGCCACAGGCTGAACCCACTGCAATGCTTGGCTACAAGTACGGCATATTTGGCTCCTAGTTTGTGCGCGGTTTCCAGCCATTGGTCGGTATTTAATTCTGTCGGATTAAAGATGGAAGCATTCGGGTGCGTGCCCCAATTTCTAAAGTTATAGTCCGGTTGGTAAACCGGCATGTCAAAATGGATCAATACACCCATTTCTGCTTCAGCCCAAGCCTGCTGGCGGGCATTCGGGGTAACAACTGTTGTTGTTTCGTTTGAAGAACAGGATATAAGAACCGACAGGGCTGCTAGTAATCCTGCAAATGTTTTTTTCATGATGAACTTATATTTTACGATGCAAGTATAATAAAAAAAGATGTAGGAGCGAAATCTTTCTCGCTCCTACAAATGAGGTCATTTTAATTAGCCCAACCCGGATTTTGAGGTAATAAGTTCGGATTGTAAGTAAATTCGTCGGTTGGTATCGGATACAGGTATAAACGATCGTACCATGTGCGGGTCATACCCGGATAAACAACACGGTATTCACCTGTTGCCGGATCGCGCGGACCTAAATAAGTTTTTATGTTTTCCAGTAACTTCCCTGCTTTCCATCTGCACAAGTCATTCCAACGGAGGCCTTCGCAAGCCAGTTCTACACGACGTTCGCGACGAATTTCGTTTAATAGCGGAGAGATGGGAACTTCCCATTTCGGCCAGTTCGGATCGGTAAATCCTACATCTGTAGTCAGATGTTTCATGCCTACACGGTCACGCAGTTTATTGATCGTTTTGTCCAGAACCGCCTGGTCGCATTCACCCAATTCGGCTTTTGCTTCGGCATAATTCAGAAGAACTTCACCGTATCGGTAGATCAGGTCATCCAGCGTACATTTAATATATTCGTTATCTTCCGCTAACGGAGAATACATTTTGTATAAGCGGTAGCCTGTATTTGAGAGATTACTGAATACCGGAGAATTTTCATATTCTTCAGAACCATCTGCCAATATAGCTATAGGACGTTCTGGTGTGTATATACATTGTTTCAAACGCGGGTCACGATTTTCAAACTCATCAGTGAATTTTACGTCACCTTTATACCGGTCGCTTAAAGCAATAGGTTTACCATCATCGCATAAGAATGATTCTACAAAGTCTTTGGTCATACCAGTATATGACTCGCGGACTGTACGAGGTCTGTTATTCATGCGTTTATCTGTCACATAGGCAGCAAAAAAGATTGCTTCCTTATTGTTTGAATAATCTTGTTGGTTGAACAGTGCATGATAGTCGTCTTCAATATTACCGGTAGAGTAAACAGTAAAATTACCACTATTGATAATTTTTTCGGCAGCATCTACACTAATACGTAGATACTTATCTGCATTTTCAAGATTTCTGTATTTTCTCCAGGTTCCTTCAAACAGACATACCCTGGATTTCAGAGTCAATGCAGCATATTTACTTAGACGTGAGTCTTGCATTGTTTCCGGCAACCATTCGCTGGCTTTGTCCAGGCAAGCACAGATAGAGTCGATAACAGCTCCGCGATCATTACGTGGATTGTATAGCTCTTCGGAAGAAGTAGTCAGGTCTGTTGTCAACCAGGGTACATCACCGAATCGAAGAACTTTTTCGTAATAGAACTTGGCTTTAAAGAAGTAAATCTCCCCTACATACTGGTTGATCTTTTCAGCATTCCCCTCAACGGTATGATAACGGCTCAAAAAATAATTACAACTTCTGATATTAGCCCAGTCGCCTTTAGCCCAACCCCCTCCGGCTGTAGGGATGGTGTAATCGCTCCAAACAAAATTATCCTTAGATTGAGGTGCCTGATTGTCTGAGGCATTGTCACTGTTATATATACCGGTATTATCCAGTGTTGTATAGAACTGGTTGGCAAAGTTTTTCAAGTCGCTTTCTGTCTTCCAATAAGTCTCGTCGTTGATCTTATCTTCCGGATACAAGTCCATAAAGTCGTTATTACATGCGGAAAATCCAAGTAATAAAGACATGCTTGCTATATAATATACTTTTTTCATTCTGTTCTTAATTTTAATTATTCTACAATGTTTCATCTTAGAATGTCAGGTTAGCACCAAAAGAGAATGACCGGATAAATGGATAAGCATTTACTGTAGCCAATTCAGGATCGAAAGTGTCAGGCATTCCGGAGAATTCAAACAAGTTGTCTGCATTGAAGTAAACTCTCAGCTTGGAGATTTTAGCCTTTTCCGTGATATATTTAGGAATAGTATAACCAAGAGCGAGCTGTTTACAACGGATATAAGCACCATTCAACATGAAACGGGTCTGGTTTTCATTTACAGCAGAACCGTTCATACGGGCACGTGGAAAGAACGCATCGCGGTTGTCTTCTCTCCAATAGTCATAATTCATCTTTTGGGGAACAGACCACTCAGATGTATAATGAGACAGATAGAATGTCTTTGACGGTATAATATCACGTTTCATAGTGCCCTGGAAGAATAACGTGAAATCGAAGCCCTTATACTCGGCTGTACCACGGATACCGAAGTTATAACGCGGTGTTTCATTACCGATGATCTTCAGGTCACCTGAGTTGTTGACCGTGTTTTCGCCTCTTGTAACCTCTCCGTCACCATTCAGGTCGGCAAATTTGATATCACCGGCATATTGCGTATAACCGACTATTTTTGACTGGTTCCATGAAGAGGCTTCTTCGTCAGACTGGAATAAACCATCTGTTACGAATCCCCAGATTTCACCCAGCTTTTTACCTTCATAATAATTGTCAGACAAGTTTTTTGTCGGATTATCATATTTGGTGATTTCAGCCTGATAGTCTGATAAAGATAGCGTCGCGCTATAGGCCAAACCATTCTGTAAGGCCGATTTCCAGGTTAAAGCTACTTCCCATCCACTGGTTCTCAAATCGGCAGCATTCATCTGAGGTTCAGAAACACCTAAAATGGAAGGTAATGTTTTTGATTTTGTCAACATGTCTTCTGTTGTTCGAACGTAATAGTCGAATTCTCCGGTCAGCTTGCTGTCAAACATAGAGAAGTTAAAACCTAAGTCCCATTGTTTAACTGTTTCCCAGGTTAGCTGGTCGCTTACCAATCCCGGAGCATATACACCCATCTGTTTTTCACCGCTAAACAGGTAGCCTACTTCACCTGTGGTATAGGTAGAAATATAGGGATAATACATGTCATTACCACCTTGCAGTAATACCTGATTTCCTAAAGCTCCGTAAGAACCTCTGATCTTGAAGTCATTTACGATATGGGCGATCGGTTTCCAGAATTTTTCCTGTGAAAGTCTCCAACCCAATGAGAATGTCGGGAAGAATGCAAAGCGGTCATCTTTCGGGAAACGTGAAGAACCGTCGTAACGGCCATTTACCTGTACCAGATATTTGTCGTCGTAAGCATAGAACAGACGGAAGAAAGCACCACGGATGGCCCACTGGTTCATATAATCACTGGTTGAGCGGTCGCCGGTTGCCAGGTTCAGGAATGGAATATCGTTGGCGATCAGATTGTTTCTGCTCAGACTCACACCTTTATAAGTCGCATTTTCCTGGTTGAAACCGATCATTCCTTCCAAAGCATGTACTTTGTTGATTTTTTTCTTATAGGTAGCATATGCATTGAATACGTCGTACTGCGATTCTCTTTTGTTATAAGAGACCTGATTCGGAGATGTATGCGGGAAGATTGAACCCTGATTTCCATCAGCGTCATAGTCGATGTATTCGCGTACATGGTTCTTGAAAGAATAGTTATAGTAGTTATATGTATAATCGAAGTTGATTTCCAATCCTTCGAACGGGTTCAGTTTAGCGAATGCCGTTGCATACATATTATTGTTTCTCATTTCGGCAGAACCACCTTGTGATAACCAGGCTGCCTGATTCGTAAAGTAACCGTCGCCACAGTAACCGGCAAAATGTCCGTCCGGATGATAAACCGGCATCAGGGGACGGCTGTCGCCCGGAATCGTAGCTCCCAAAGAGTTGCTACCATATTTATTTTGTGGACCGGTATTCATTTTTACCATTGACAGAGTTGCTCTCAAGCCAACCTGCAACCAGTTGTTCACCTTGTAGTTTACGTGTTGCAATACATTGAAACGTTTGTAATCTTCGTCTGTCCATTTAGAGATACCGTCCTGCTGGAACATACCGGCCGATGTCATATATTTGGCTGTTTCGCTACCGCCTTGTACACTGATGTTGTACTGTTGCATCGGATAACTTTTCTTATTCAAGGCTTCATACCAGTCGGTATTGCCACAATAACGGTATTTACTGGCTGCATCGTCCGGATGATGGAATACCGAAAGATTATTGACCGGGTCATTGTAATAATTTCTGACATGCTCCATAGTAATGTCATCGAAATAGTTACTACCGTTGCTTGTTGTGTTGGCATCATTCATCCATTGTGTATATTCCATGGAGTTCATATAATTGGCATGAACGGTCGGAACGTTGATGGAATAGTTTGCACTCAGTGAAACAACCGGTTTTTGTGATACGAAACCTGTCTTAGTGGTGATCAGGATTACACCGAAAGCGGCACGTGCGCCATAGATAGACGCGGAAGCCGCATCTTTCAATACGGTTACATCCTTTACGTCCTGCGGGTTAATCAGGTTCGGGTCCATTTCGATACCGTCCACCAGTACCAGCGGACCTCCGCCGGATAAGTTTGTCGTACCACGAATATTGAAGGAAGAACCTGTTCCCGGCGCACCGCTGGAAGAAGTGATATTCAAGTTGGCGATTGCGCCCTGCAAACCGGCTCCCAGGTTGGTCAACGGGCGGTCTTCGATCACTTCCGAACCGACGGTTGCCACAGAACCTGTCAAGTCTGCTTTTTTCATGGTACCGTATCCTACGACAACGACTTCTTCCAATGTCTCGGAGTCTTCCTGTAAGATGATTTCCATTCTTCTTCCGGCGTTAGCTTTCACTTCTTCTCTGACATAGCCGATGAAAGTGATTACCAGCGTAGAGCCTGATTTTGCGTTAATAGAGAAATTCCCTTCTACGTCCGTTGTAGTTCCGTTGGTTGTCCCTTTTTCGACAATGTTGGCACCGATAACGGGGTCTCCATTGGTGTCGATTACTTTACCTCTGATTGTACTACTTTGTTGCGGAGCGGCAGCCATAGTCTGTTTGCCAAGTACGATATGGTTTCCTTCTACAGAATATGTGATACCCGAATCAGCCAACAATTCTTCCAGTACTTTGGAGACAGGCTGGTTTTTAGCCTTTAACGACACCTTCTTGTTTACGTTTACCTGGTTGTTGTAGATAAACAGGTAATCAGTCTGGTGCTCTATCTCGTTCAGTACTGTTTCCAGTTGAACATTTTTCTTGTTAATACTGACCCTCGCATTTTGTGAATGTGTATTTTCTGCAAAAGTGCAGAACACACATACTAAGAGCAGGAATGTCGTGATTCTCATAATTCTGAAAATTTTTAAGGGTCGCGGTGCCCGATAATTACACCTCGACAAAGTGTTTTCTTTCATACTTTGTTGTGATTTGAAATTAATAAATTAATAATTTAGTTTGTGTTAATTGGATGTCTGCCGGCTATTGCCCCCCAGCTTTCACCGGCATTACGGTTAACAAATTTTTTATCCCATAAGCATTTTAATTTAGGTGAAACATATTGTTAAAATCATTTGATATAAATAATGTGATTGTCGTCATCCCGTTCATAGGCAAACTTTATATCTTTTTGTAAAACCCTCAATGCATAATCAACGCCGTCGGTTTGTCTGAACTTTCCTGTATACAAGTATTTTTGTACTTGTTTATTTGTGATATAGATGTTTATCCCATAGTATTTCTCAAAATCTTTCATGATCGATGCAAATGTCTCGTTCTTGAAACAGATCAGGCCTTCCCGCCAGCGGTAAGGCGTATAATCGTCTACCGGTTTCACCCGCAGTTTGCCTTCATATAGATAGGCTTTATTATTGGGGGTGAGCATCAGGCTTTCGTTTGCATCGGTCAGGGAAGAAATCCTCACACTTCCTTCCATCAGGGTTGTTTCAAATATTTCTGTTTCCGAATAAGAATCGACATCGAATTTAGTACCCAATACCTCTACGTTATAATTATTTGTTTGCACGATGAACGGTTTGTTTTTATCTTTTGTCACATCGAAATAGGCTTCGCCGTCCAGTTTTACCAGACGTTCCTTTTCGTTAAAGGTGATTGGGTATTGAATGGTAGTCCGTGCGTTCAACCAGACATTTGTTCCGTCTGCTAATGTAATATTGATGCGTTGTCCTGCCGGGACAGTGATTGTTTGCAATGCTATCGGAGTCTGTTCCGTTTGCATTTGCCGGTAGATAAAACTCCCGCCAAGCGTAAGGGCGATGACAGCAGCTATTTTGATTAACTCAGTTCTAAGAGAACTAAGGTTTATCTATTTCTCTAGAAAGAGTTTTAATATTTCTTTGGAAGGATTCAAAAACAAGTCCGGCAGGATAAAAAAAGAAATAAAATGTAAAGTATCATTTTATTTCAGCTCTATTGGGCGGATCGGATTTCTACCGCAGAAAGTTTCTTTCGCTAAAATTCCCCACTGTTTTTGTTTATGTGGGGAATTTTCCCCGCTACAAAGGGGAATAATCCCCACTGCAATGGGGTGAGAGTTAGGCTTCGCAAACAAATCTAGAAAGATTTGAGCTATCAGTTTAGTGACTGGTTGTAACTGGCTCCCTTCTTGAGAGGGGGCAGGGGGTGTGTTAAAGCCAGTCAATAAAACAAGCCTTGTTACAGGTTTATTTGCCGTCTGCTTCAGCTGACGGATAAGTAAAGAATCTATCTCATTGGACTTTAGTCCCATCTCTTACAGTTTTCTATCTAAGAGACATGTGGCTGAAGCCAAAAGAGAGAAACAACTTGTAAACCGTCAGCTGAAGCAGACGGCAAATGAACTTGCAATAGTCAAGTGACTCTGATTAGGATGGTTGTATAGGTGGGAATATGACACACCCCCTTCCCCCTCTCGAGAGGGGAGCCAGTTACAACCAGTCACTTAAATAGATAGCTCAAATTTGATAAAATCAGAGCTGTTTCTGTCTTTATTGACACCACTGGAGACAATATCATATAAAGGAAAAATTGAGTTTGTAATATTTTTTTTGTATTTTTACTAGGGATATGCAAGTGTGAACTGCTATTAATATAGAAGGGTAATCCTAAACGACATAAAATGAACAAAGATATATTATATAAATTTTTTGAAGGCAACGCATCATTCGAGGAGGAAGCGGCTGTAAAACAGTGGATGGAAGAGTCTGCTGAGAACCGCCTGGCCTTTTTGAAAGAACGGAAATTGTTTGATGCCATGTTGCTTTTGGGGAATGAAGAAATAATTAAGAACGGAAAGAAAAGATTTTCTATAAACCTTAGTTCTCTTAGAACTGAGTTAATCAAAATAGCTGCAGTTGTCGCAATCACTTTGGGAGGAAGTTATTTTTATTATCAGTCTTCGTTGGAAAAAGAATTGATGGCGATGCAGACAATCACTGTCCCGGCAGGCCAACGTATTAATATCACATTGGTCGATGGCACAAATGTCTGGCTAAATGCCAGGACTTCACTGTCATATCCGGTGAAATTCGGTAAAAATAATCGTCAGGTGGTCTTGGATGGCGAAGCTATTTCGATGTGACAAAAGATAAAAGCAAACCGTTCATCGTGCAAACGGATAATTATAACGTAGAGGTATTGGGTACCAAATTTGATGTAAATGCCTATTCAGAAACAGGCGAGTTTGAAACAACGTTAATGTCGGGTAGCGTAAAGGTAGCTTCAGCAAGCGACTCCACACAAAAAATAACTCTGAAACCGAACAATAAGGTTTATCTGCAAGATGGAAAATTGCATGTAACCGCTGTGGATGACTATAATCCTTACCGATGGAAAGAAGGTTTGATTTGTTTTAAGAATGAAACGTTTACATCCATTATGAAAGATTTTGAAAAATACTATGGATTAACAATTCAGGTGAAAAACAAGAATGTCTTTAAATACGTTTACACAGGTAAATTCCGACAGACAGACGGTATCGATTATGCGCTGAGGGTATTGCAGAAGGATATAAAGTTTACTTATCAGCGGGATGACGAGAACCAGATAATTTATATAGAATAAGATTGTAATAATGATATTATTAACTTTAAAAGAATGCTTATGAATAATATACATGATCACTAGCTGAAAAATGCCGGCAAACGCTGGGGGGCAATTACCGGCATTCAATCAACACAATTCAATTAAAAACTGTATTAACTTCAAATCATCAACAAAGGTATGAAAAAAAACTCTTTGTCGGGTAGGTATTATCCTAAAAGCCCGAAACTTAAACAAATCTTTAGAATTATGCGAATCACCACGTTCTTACTTTTAGTATGTGTGTTCTGCTCTTTCGCAGAAAATACACATTCACAAAATGCCCGGGTGAGTATTAGTAAACGTAATGCCCAACTGGACGAAGTATTAGGCGAAATCGAAAAACAGACCGATTATCTGTTTATCTATAATAATCAGGTAGATGTGAACCGTAAGGTCTCTGTCAAAGTTAAAAATGAGCCGGTATCGGCAGTCCTTAAAAATATCCTGAAGAATTCGGAAATCGATTTTGATATGGAAGGTACGCATATCGTACTAACCAAAGTAACAGGAAAAACGGATGCTGAAATCCAGCAACAGGCAAAAAAAATCGATGGAACGATACTCGATTCAAACGGCGAACCGGTTATCGGGGCGAATGTAGTTGTGAAAGGAACTACCAACGGAACGGTTACAGATATAAATGGCGAGTTTTCAATTGAAGCGGAAGCTGGCTCTATATTGAATATTTCTTATATTGGTTATTTGACAAAAGAAATACCGGTAGGAAATGAAACGAATATCCGTGTGGTATTGGTGGAAGATTCCAAAGCACTGGATGAAATTGTCGTAATCGGATACGGTACACAGAAGAAAGCCGACCTTACCGGTTCCGTGGCAAATATCAGTACCGAGAAGCTGAGTACGCAGAGTAATGTGAATATCGGCCAGGCCCTTCAAGGTAAAATTGCCGGGGTCGATATTGTGTCCCAGGGTGGCGCTCCGGGACAGAGCAGCCGTATCATGGTTCGTGGTATCGGTACCTTGAACAATGCCAGTCCGTTGTATATTGTGGATGGAATGTATATGAGTAGCATGGACCATCTGAATCCGAACGATATTGAAAGTATAGATGTGCTGAAAGATGCTTCTTCTGCTGCCATCTACGGTTCACGTGCTGCCAATGGCGTTATTATTGTTACCACAAAATCCGGTTCCAATACGGAAGGAAAACCGATTATCGATGCTTCGGTAAATGTCGGTGTGCAAACTCCGTCCAAATATCTGGATATGCTGGGTGCGGAAGATTGGGCGCGCCTGACAACCGTTTCCCGTCAGGCTATCGGTGCCAGTCCGCTTGAAATGGCAACCGATATGAAAGAAAGTAATGACTGGCAGGATGAAATGATGGGACCTGCCTGATGCAGAATTATAACCTGACGGTCAGAGGCGGCACAAAGTATTTTACTTATTATACAGGTCTTGGTTATGTCAATCAGGACGGAACAATAAAAGGTACGAATTACCAACGCTATAATGCCCAGTTTAAATCGGAATATAAGCGTGGTTGGTTTACTTTTGGAAACAATGTCGTGTTCAGTTCACAACAGAATAATCCTTTGTACGGTTTTGCACGTGGTGGTTATCTGGGTATTATCCTTCAGTCTATCCCGACTCTTCAAAAATATGATCCGACCAACGAAAAGGGAGGCTATGGTAAAGTGTATGGTGATGCAACCGATATTCCTAATCCGCTGGGTATCCTGGATGAAAACCTGACGCGCAGGACATGGAACGCTTACAATGCTTATATCAACCTGTATGCAGAGGTTAAATTGCCTTTAGGATTTAAATACCGTCTGAATGCAACTCCTGATCTCTCCTTTGAGCGGAATACGTCTTATGAAAATATTTATGATTTCGGTTTGCGTAATAATGCAGTGTCCAACATGACCGAATATCGTTATCAAAAGAATAATTTCCTGATTGAAAATCTGTTGACATTTGATCAGACATTCGGTAAACATAAAATCAGTGCTTTGTTGGGATATTCTTATCAGAATTATCATACCCGTTATATACTGGCTTCCGGTAAGGGGTTGCCTGAAGGAATAACTGAAGTAGGTGCTGCTACACAGGACCGTATGAATGATACATGGTCGAAAGAGAGCGCGTTGACCTCAATCATTTCCCGTGTATTCTATTCATATGATAATCGTTATTTGATTACGGCAACTTATCGCCGGGACGGTTCTTCCAAATTTGCCAAAGAGAATCGATACGGACATTTCCCCTCTGTTTCGGTCGGTTGGAATATCGCAGAAGAACATTTTATGGAACAGTCAAAGGATTGGATGGACCAGTTGAAGTTGAGAGCGGGATATGGTATCCTGGGTAATCAGGAAATTGACGACTATATGTACACCAGTGTTATTACATCCAATATTAATTATCCGGATGGCAACGGCGGTTTGATCAGTGGTGCATTCCCCAAAGATTTTGCGAATCCGGCAATTAAATGGGAAGAAACGGAAATGACCAATATCGGTGTAGATATGGCTTTTATGAACTCACGGTTGATGGTCACGGCTGACTGGTATCGTAAGAATACTAAAGATATTTTGTTGACAGTGCCTATTCCTATCTCGACAGGTGGTGCAAACGATCCCGTCCGTAATGCCGGTAAAATCAAAAATACAGGTGTGGAATGGACTGTGGGTTGGAATGATGCCCCTTCAAAAGATTTTTCTTATGGAATTACCTGGACCGGTAATGCGATGAAAAATGAAGTAGTAGAAATGGGAGATGCCAATCAAGTTATCGAAGGTGGTAAAAACCGTACCAATGTAGCTACAACCCGTACGTTGGCCGGCTATCCGATCGGTGGTTTCTGGTTGATCCCAACAGAAGGTCTGTTCCAGAACCAGGCGGAGATAGATGCATATGTAAAGGATGGTAATTTGATTCAGCCGAATGCAAAACCCGGAGATATCCGTTTCAAGGATTCTAATGGTGACGGAAAAATTACGGATGACGATCGTGTCTATTGCGGCAGTCCGTTCCCGACACTGACTATGGGATTAAATCTGAATGCAAGCTACAAGGGATTTGACCTTTTATTGGGCATGCAGGGTGTTTTTGGCAATAAAGTGTATAATGGAACCCGTTTAGAGTTGGAAGGTGTAAACAAAGGAACGAACTTCCTGGCTTCTACACTCGATTACTGGACTCCGGACAATCCCGGTGCATCGCATCCCCGTTTAGTTTGGGATGATCCGAACCAGAACACCCGGCCCCAGAGTGATCGTTTCCTTGAAAACGGTTCATTCTTCCGTCTGCGTAATGTCCAGTTAGGATATACATTCCCGAATCGTTGGTTCCAGGATAAAATACAAAAACTGCGTGTATATGTGAATGCGGAAAATTTGTTTACAATCACAGGATATAGTGGTTACACTCCTGACATCAATAATGCAGACAATGCAACGTCCCGTGGTTTCGATAATTTTGTTTATCCGACAAACAGAGTATTCATGTTGGGACTTAATCTTACATTCTAAAAAATCATGTCATTATGAAAACATTAAAATTAATCATATTCGTTTTTATTGCCGTTGCACTCAATAGTTGTGAAGGCAAACTGGATCTGACTAATCCGAATAAGCCGACCGGAGAAACTTTCTGGAAGACGGAAGCCGACTTCAGACAGGCTATGGCCTCTTGTTATACGCCGCTAAAAAACTGGAATGGCGGATATTATGGAACCCGTGGACTGATGGCCCGTATTTCACGTGCGGATGATATTGAGTTCCGTAATGATATTCAGGAAATATATTCAATGCATCGTTTCACGAATGATCCGAACAATGCAGTGGCAAATAATATCTTTTATCAGTTCTACAATGCTATTTACAGGGCTAATTCTATTTTGCAAGAAATAGACGGTAAAGATTTTACAGAAGAGTTCATTGACCAGATTCGTGGCGAAGCTCTTTTTATCCGCGGCATGTATTATTTCCAGCTGGCAAAAGAGTTTGGTGATGTTCCTCTGCGGTTAACAGCTTCTCAGGATCCGGCAACTTTCCAGTTGGCTAAATCGAGCCAGGCGGAAGTGTACGGGCAAGCCGAAAAAGACTTTATCGAGTCAGCATCTCTGCTGCCTTTGGCAAATGATAAAGGGAAGCCGACACGGGGAACTTCGTATGCTTATTTAGGTAAATTGTATGTGTATATGGAAAAATGGCAGGAAGCTAAAAATACCCTGGAACCATTGACTAAAGCTCCGTATACGTATAAACTGGTAGATGATTTTACCTGGAATTTCGATGAGGAGCATGAAAACAATGCAGAAAGTATTTTTGAAATCCTCTATGAGCCGGTAGGCGGATCGGACCAGTGGGATAATGGTGAAACAGCCAATTCTGCCCAGTCGACCACCATTGCCGTTGAATATGCGGCTGGTGCTGTTGGCGGATGGTTTGAGGCAAAACCGACCCAGAAGATGATGGATATTTTCAGGAAAGAAAGAGCGGCAAACGGAGAGTATGATTATCGTACATTGACATCTGTGGCCTGGGATTATCCCGGTTGTATGTATTATATGAAGCCTATTCAGGAAGTATTATCCGGTGAAGACCTGAGTTCATACTGGATCCTTAAATATCAGAATTCCAAAACTCGTGAACAGGAAGTGGAAACAATTCCTTCCTATATCAACGAACGTGCTATGCGTTTTGCCGATGTGATTCTGTTATTGGCTGAGTGTGAACTGAATCTGAATAATACGGTACAGGCAATCGGTTACATAGACCAGATACGTACCCGTGGAGGTAACTTGCTTCCTTATTCCGGCAAGACAGATGCTGCATCGGTTAAGGAAGAACTGATCCATCAGCGTGCTATTGAGTTCTTTAAAGAAGGGGAACGTTTCTATGACCTTCGCCGTTGGGGGTTACTTGAACAGGAGTTGAAAGCGCAGGATCCAATCCGTTTTGCCAGCTTCCAGAAACGTCATTATTATTTGCCCATACCGGCTAAAGAGATACAAACCAACTTGTTGTGTACTCAGAATGGTGACTGGTAATTGAATAGAATAAGTTGACAGGATAAGGCCGTTACCGTCTGGCAACGGCCTTATTTGTCTCTGATAACAAAGTAAAACATATTTGTATGAAATCGAATAAAATAATAGTTGCTGTATTTTTAAGTATCAGTTTTAGTATACAGGGACAGGCGCAATCGACGGTAGGAGTCACTCATTCCGGCCAATCTACCGGGCAAACACCTTTTCCCGTAGATACGTATGCAGAATTGCGTAATCCGGCAACAACGGATCCGGGATTATGGAAAAATGTAAAAGGGACAAGTGTAAGTTGGGGTTCTACCGATATACGGTATAAAAAAGAAGAGCCGGCACCAGTCGGCCGGATAAGTAAAGAGATCGAACTGACGGCATGGAAGGGAGAACGTGTTGCTTCCCAGTGGGTTGTATGGGGTGATCAACCTTTACATAATCTATCCTTTTCTGTAACGGAACTGGTTCATAAAAATAAGAAAAGCAAGATTGGTCAGGATCGGTTGCTGTCAGGTTTTGTTCGTTATGTAATGACAGACGAACTGAATAAGGATGGAATGGGGGGATGTGGCTCCCGTCCGGATGCTGCTGCATTTGATTCGTCATTGGTTGCTGATCCGATAGATCACCTGACAAAAGTGCTTTCTTTACCGGAGCGTACTACCCAGGGAGGATGGGTACGCGTATGGGTTCCTCAAGATAGCCCGGCTGGTATTTATGAGGGCAAAGTGGTTTTGAAAGACGGGGATAAAACACTCGGGGAACTTGTTTTGAAAATCAATGTGAAAGATCGCATCTTGCCTATGCCGTCCGAGTGGATTTATCATCTTGACTTATGGCAGAATCCGTTCGCAATAGCACGTTATCATCAGGTTGAACCCTGGAGTAAGGCTCATTTTGATTGTATGCGTCCCTATATGGAGATGTATCGCCAGGCGGGAGGAAAGGTCATAACTGCCTCCATCATGCATAAACCCTGGAATGGGCAAACGTACGATTATTTTGAAACGATGATTACCTGGATGAAGAAAGCAGACGGTAGCTGGTCTTTTGATTACACTGTTTTCGATCGGTGGATAGAGTTTATGATGAGTGTCGGTGTAACGCAGGAAATAAACTGTTATTCGATGGTTCCCTGGAGGTTATCTTTTCAGTATTTCGATCAGGCAACCAATAGTCTGAAGTTTATAGAGATGAAACCCGGTGACCTGGAATATGAAGATATATGGGGAACTATGCTGAGGTCGTTTGCTGCTCATTTGAAAGAAAAAGGCTGGTTCGATATTACCCATATTTCTATGGATGAACGTCCTATGGCGGTTATGCAGGAAACATTGAAAGTGATACATAAGGCCGATCCAGGCTTCAAGGTTTCTTTAGCCGGTGCTTTACATGAAGAACTGTCTGACGAGCTGGATGATTACTGTGTGGCATTACGGATGAAATATTCAGAAGAGATGAAGGCTAAACGCAGAGCTGAGGGTAAAGTCACTACCTTTTATACCAGTTGTGAAGAACCTCGTCCGAATACATTTACCTTTAATCCGCCTGCCGAATGTGAATGGTTCAGTTGGTATGCGGCGAAAGAAAATCTGGATGGTTATTCCCGCTGGGCATTGAACAGCTGGGTGATCGAACCGTTGCTTGACAGCCGCTTCTATACCTGGCCGGGAGGAGATACTTATTTTATCTATCCGGGTGCAAGAACCTCCATGCGTTTTGAACGTCTGATTGCCGGTATTCAGGCATTTGAGAAAATCAGGATTTTGAGAGAGGAGTTCAATTTGTCGGGGAATCAACAGGCAAAAGCTAAAATAGATAAGGCATTGAGCCTGTTTGATGAAAATACGCTGGAAACTGTTCCCGCTTCAGTTGTTATATCTAAAGCAAATAAGATCATAAATAGTTATTGATATCGATCTGCCTTATAAATTGTAATCTCCGGACTTTAAAATTGAACTGTATGACACAGAAAGAGGGGCAGTATAAAGTGGATATTTATAAGAATGGCGAATGTATAAAGAGTAATTCGCTTTCTCTGAAAGCCGGAATATCCCGGTCGATAAGGCTGGAGGGAATAAGAATGGATGATATTGTATTTGTTTCTATCCGCTAAATAAGCCGAAAAAATGCGATTGTTGTTTGTATATATTGGTGATGATGCGGTAGAATTAGTTTTTTATAATGTATCTTTGGATGCCCAACCTTATGATAGTAATATGCGAGAGGAAAGAAAATTATATTAGATATAAAATAACTATAGAAAATGAAAACTCAACTTGTATTATGTATTGGCGGTTCCTTGTTGGCCGGGATGTCCGCTTGTAAAGACAAAGCTCCGGAAAAAGAAGTTCCGATGAATGTTATTTACATTTTGGCCGACGATCTGGGATATGGGGATATCGGTTGTTATGGTCAGCAGAAAATCAAGACGCCGAATCTCGATAAGATGGCGCGGGAAGGAATGCTGTTTACCCAGCATTATGCCGGCTGTACGGTCAGTGCCCCTTCCCGTTGTTCATTGATGACCGGTTTGCATACCGGACATTCGCAGATACGCGGAAACAAAGAAATTGCTCCGGAAGGGCAACAGCCGATGGAGGCTGATACCTATACTTTGGGTAAACTGATGAAGTCGGCAGGATATGCAACCGGTATCTTCGGCAAATGGGGGTTGGGGTATCCGGGTTCTTCTTCTGTTCCTTCTACGATGGGATTCGATGAATTTTTCGGTTATAATTGTCAGCGTCAGGCTCATTCTTATTATCCGGATCATCTGTGGCATAATAATGATACGGTATTCCTGAGTGAGAATGATAACAATGGACGTAAAGTGTATTCGCAGGATCTGATCCACGAACAGGCCTTGAAATTTATTCGTGACAACAAGGATAAGCCGTTCTATGCCATGCTGACGTACACCTTGCCGCATGCGGAATTAAATCTGCCGCACGATTCTATCTACCAGATGTATGAAAATACTTTTGAAGAAGTTCCTTATGATAAAGGAGGATATTATCCGTCAGAAAAGCCATATGCGTCTTTTGCGGCTATGGTAACACGGTTGGATAAATATGTAGGCGATGTAATGGCGGAATTGAAAGAACTGGGATTGGATAAGAATACGATCGTGATCTTTACCAGCGATAATGGCCCGCACAGGGAAGGGGGAGCCAATCCGGATTATTTCCTGAGTTACGGTCCGTTGAAAGGGGTGAAGAGGGATGTCTACGAAGGCGGTATCCGTGTTCCGATGATTGCCTGGAATCCTGCCAAGATCAAAGCCGGAGTGAAAACGGAACATATCAGTGCTTTCTGGGATGTGATGCCGACTTTGGCTGAACTGACAGGTGTCGCTTTGCCTCAGACAGGCGATGGCATCTCTTTCCTGCCGACTTTATTCTCTAAAGAAGGACAGAAGCAACATGAATATCTGTATTGGGAATTTCATGAACAGAATGGCCGTGAGGCTTTGCGTTGCGGTGACTGGAAACTGATCCGTCAACCGATCGTCGGTGAAACGATTCTGGAACTTTATGATCTGAGCAGCGATCTGCATGAAGATAACAATCTGGCTCAACAAAATCCGGAAAAGGTAAAAGAGCTGGAAGCGTTAATGGATGGTGCCCGTACCGAATCGCCTTTATTCAATTTCGGCAGGTAATATCAATACATCTTAGTCACAAATAAAATAAATAATAATGAAGAAGCTAGTAACGTATCTTGTATTGCTTTTTTGCTGCCTTCCTTTATGGGCGGCACATCAACCGGAGTTCTCGACTGCCGGATTCTTCCGTATGGATAATTCCGGACGTGAGGTTTTCTCGATGAATCCTGCCTGGCGTTTTTATAAAGGAGGTCTGGCTGGTGCAGAAGCCAAAGATTTTAATGATAAAGACTGGACGGTGGTTTCCTTGCCGCATGGCATCGAATACCTGCCGACAGAAGCCAGCGGCTGTATCAACTATCAGGGAGAATCCTGGTACCGCAAGCATTTCACACCGGATGTTGCTTTGAAAGGAAAAAAGCTGTTCCTGCATTTCGAAGCCATCATGGGTAAGAGTAAAGTATTTGTGAACGGAAAACAGCTGACGGAGCATTTTGGCGGTTATCTGCCGGTAGTGGTGGATGTGACAGAGGCACTGGACTGGAACGGTGATAACGTGATTGCAGTCTGGACCGACAACAGCGACGATCCTTCCTATCCTCCCGGAAAGGCACAGGATGTATTGGATTATACTTATTTCGGAGGAATTTACCGCGACTGCTGGCTGGTAGCCCATAACAACATCTTTATCACAGACCCGAATTATGAGAATGAGATTGCCGGAGGCGGCTTGTTCGTCGCTTTCGATAAGGTCTCGGATGCTTCGGCCGAAGTTTTGTTGAAAATACAGGTACGTAACGAAACGAAGAAAGCATTTACCGGTGTGGTAGAATATGAATTGCAACAACCGGATGGCAAGCAGGTCGCTTTTTTGAATGATAAGATCAGGATAAAAGCAGGTAAAGCCATGACAAGTTCGGATAAACTGTTGGTGAAGGAACCGCTGTTATGGAGTCCTTCTTCTCCTGCATTATATAACCTGTTGGTTCGTATCCGCGATGAAGAAGGGAATGTGATTGATGGTTATCGCCGCCGTATCGGTATCCGTAGCATTGAGTTTAATGGGAAAGACGGCTTTTGGCTGAACGGCAAACCTTATGATAAGCCATTGATCGGGGCAAATCGTCATCAGGACTTTGCCGTTGTTGGCAATGCCGTGGCAAATAGTATCCATTGGCGTGATGCCAAAAAACTGAAAGATGTCGGTATGGAGGTAATCCGTAACGCCCATTGCCCGCAAGACCCGGCTTTTATGGATGCTTGCGACGAACTGGGGTTATTCGTTATTGTGAATACGCCCGGCTGGCAGTTCTGGAACGATGCGCCTGAGTTTGCGCAACGTGTTTACAGCGACATCCGTAATCTGGTGCGTCGTGACCGTAACCATCCTTCGGTATGGCTTTGGGAACCGATCCTGAATGAGACCTGGTATCCGGCAGACTTTGCCAAAAACACTAATGATATCGTGCATGCCGAATATCCTTACCCCTCCTGCTATTGCGGCAGTGACAGCGAAGCACGTGGTCATGAAGTATTTCCGGTGCTCTTCGCTCATCCCCAGAATGCAGATCCAATGTGGGCGCTGAAGCATGCGGACGATTCAAAGACTTATTTTACCCGTGAGTGGGGAGATAACGTAGACGACTGGAACTCTCATAATTCTCCCAGTCGTGTTGCCCGCAATTGGGGTGAACAGGCCATGCTGATACAGGCACAACATTATGCTTCTCCGTCTTATCCTTATACCAGCTATGACGCTTTGTTTCAGACTTCCCCCCAGCATGTGGGTGGTTGTTTATGGCATTCGTTCGACCATCAGCGTGGTTATCATCCGGATCCTTTCTACGGAGGAATCATGGATGTATTCCGCCAGCCTAAGTTCTCTTATTATATGTTTATGGCACAGCGTCCGCCGGTGAAGACCGGTCTGATAGCTGAAACGGGTCCGATGGTTTTTATTGCTCACGAAATGACACCGTTCTCAGGAAAAGACGTAGTTGTTTATTCCAATTGCGATGAGGTGCGGCTGACTTACAACAAAGGAGGAAAAACATATACTCATAAGAAGGATAAGAACCGTAAGGGGATGCCTTCGCCTGTTATCACTTTCCTTGATGTTTATGATTTTATGATAGATAAAGCCTTGTCGAGAGAACAGAAACAAGCTGATGTTTATCTGCTGGCAGAAGGACTGATAGACGGAAAAGTAGTTGCTACCCATAAAGTAACCCCTGCTCGCCGTCCTGAGAAACTATTGCTTTGGGTGGATAACGAAGGTACGAACCTGGAAGCAAACGGCTCTGATTTTGTAACAGTTGTTGCCGCCGTAGCTGATAAGCAAGGCAACATCAAGCGGCTGAACAATTACTTCATCAAGTTCCATATCGAAGGTGAAGGTCGTATCCTGGGAGGTTCCGATGTGATGGCAAATCCGGCTCCGGTGAAATGGGGAACAGCTCCGGTACTGGTACAGTCTACCTTGAAACCGGGGAAGATCAAAGTCATGGCCAGTGTCCTGATGGAAGGCTCCCAGATGCCGATCAGCGCAGAATTTGAACTGGAAAGTACCCCGGCCGTTTATCCGTTACTCTATAATCAATCGGAGGCCGCTCTTATTCCTCTGACTGTAACCGGCAAGACAGATATGCAAATGAGCAAATCATCAGCCGAACGCGAAGTAGAACGTCTTCAAAAAGAAGTGAATGCCTTGAAACTGAAAGAGGTGGAAAGACAGCAGACAGAGTTCGGAGAACAGAGATAGGGTTATTACAGAAAGATTTGAATGTTTTATGACGTTGTGGACCCGAAGGGTTCAATTGTGAATAGCCCCCGGTGAAACCGGGGGAATATATTGGTCCCAATCGGTGAGCCCCGAAGGGGTTCAGCCATAGCATGTTGTTCGCCCCCTGCGGGGACGTACCATCCGGCAGATATTGGGTCCCCCGGCTTCACCGGGGGCTATTCACAGTTAGTCCTTTCAGGACAAGCAGCGACACTAAAACATTCAATTCTGATAAATTTTGAACTATTCGATAGAGGAAATCGCAGAAATGGTCGGTTTCAATGATACGGCCACCTTCCACAAATGTTTCATGGAACAATACGGAACGACACCTTCGCAATATGGGCCGCCGTAAGGCCGATATATAGTTATATTTACCTGAAAACCCGTTTTAAACGAGCACTAACTTCGTTTAAAACGGGTTTTTTCTCGTTTAAAACGGGGTTACAGTCCGTTTAAGACGAATTTCATCTCGTTTAAAACGAGATTTTTGCAACAATTTGCCCGGAATGTTTCATTTCTGAATAAATATCGAACCCATAAACACCTCCATTCTCTTTCTTTTTTTGAATAAAACAAATGTTTGCCTTAATTTTGCGGTTAATTCTAATCCAAAAGAACGAATGAAACTGAATAAGATACCGCATACTTACACAATTATATCCGTTGTAATCCTGATCTGTGCCGTCCTTTCCTGGATCATTCCTGCCGGCGAATATTCCAGGGAGGTACGGGCAGTCAATGGTACCGAACGTACGGTTATTGTAGATAATTCCTTTCATGCAGTCGATCCCGCTCCACAGAGCTGGCAGGTCTTCGGTGTGTTGCTGGAAGGATTCGAGAAACAGGCTGGCATCATAGCTTTCCTGCTGATTATCGGGGGAGCTTTCCAGATTATGAACAGTAGCCGGGCGATCGATACCGGGATACTATCTTTTCTGCGCAGTTCGCGTAAGGTCGAGAAATATAGACTTTTCCGGATGATTGGAGTGAATAATGTCGTGATATCCTTGATTATAACCCTGTTCAGTTTGTTCGGAGCCGTATTTGGCATGAGTGAGGAGACGCTTGCGTTTGTCATCATTATTGTGCCGCTTGCCATATCGATGGGGTATGATTCCATCACAGGACTCTGTATGGTTTATGTGGCGGCACATGTCGGTTTTTCAGGAGCTATCCTGAATCCGTTTACAATCGGAATCGCGCAGGGATTGTCTGACTTGCCGCTGTTCTCCGGTTTCGGTTACCGGTTGTTTTGCTGGGCGGTACTTACTTCTATCCTGATCGTTATCGTTCTCCGTTATGCGGCAAAGGTGAAAAAGAATCCGAGGCTGTCTTCTATGTATGAGGCGGATGCCTACTGGCGGGAAAAGGGAGAAATTGCTTCCGAAGAGGTGCAGGAAGAAAAGACGACCCGTTCCGCCTGGGTTGTCTACCTATTGTTATTGCTTTCATTGATCGGCTTTTCGATCTATTACCCTTCTACCACATTTGAAGTAGGAGAGAGTGCTGTGAGTTTTCCGGCAGTACCGGTGTTTACCACCCTTTTTGCTTTGACCGGTTGGTTGGGACTGCACAAGTCGAATCAGTTTTTTATTTTGAACTTATTGGGCTATACTATTGTCTTTCTGGTAGTAGGCGTGATGGGATATGGATGGTATCTGATGGAAATATCGGCTATCTTCCTGGCTATGGGACTGCTGTCCGGGTTTGCCAATAACGAGGGAGCCGACGGGATCATCAGCCAGTTCCTGACCGGAGCTAAAGATATGCTTTCGGCTGCACTGGTAGTCGGACTGGCGGGCGGGATTATCCAGATACTACAGGACGGGCGTATCATCGATCCGATCCTGCATAGTATGGCTACTTTAATGGGAGAGGCCGGAAAGATTGCTTCTCTCGGAGTTATGTACCTGATCCAGACTACGATCAATATTATTATCCCTTCCGGTTCGGCGAAGGCGGCATTGACTATGCCGATTATGGCACCATTCTCGGATGTGATCGGTATTTCCCGCCAGGCAACAGTGCTGGCGTTCCAGTTCGGTGACGGGTTTACCAATATGATCACACCAACTTCCGGTGTTTTGATGGGGGCGCTCGGCTTGGCTCATATACCTTATGAAATATGGGTGAAGTGGTTTTTCCGCATTCTTATCCTGTTTATTTTGCTGGGAATGTTATTGTTAATTCCCACAGTTTTAATACCTTTGGATGGATTCTAATCACTTATTCTTAAATACTGCGATATGAAAAAGAACTTTTTAGGGCTGTTGGCCTGCTTGGGCATGATGATTGCCTTACCGTGTTGTAAACCGTCACCTGCTGAGTGGAAATTGGTTTGGGAAGATAACTTCGACCAGACCGGTAGTTTTGATCCTGCTTCATGGAGTAAGATCCCCCGTGGCAAATCTGACTGGAATAACTATATGTCCGATTTTGACTCTTGCTATGCCATGCGTGACGGGAAGTTGGTATTGCGCGGCCTGGTTAATTACAGTCTGCCGACCGATACGGCGGCCTATATAACCGGTGGTGTTTATACAAAGGATAAAGTAGGCTTTAATAACGGGCGTCTGGAAATTCATGCAAAGCTGAACGGAGCGATCGGCGCATGGCCTGCTTTCTGGCTGCTGCCCCAAGATGGCAAATGGCCCGGTGGAGGTGAGATCGACATTATGGAGCGTCTGAACAATGATAGTATCGCTTATCAGACAGTCCATTCCCATTATACTTTTGATCTGGGCATTAAAGATAATCCGAAACAGGGGAGTACCGGACTTATCAACCCGGATGATTTTAATACCTACACGGTAGAAATGTATCCGGATAGTCTGGTGTTTTTCATAAATGAAACCCGTACGTTTGCCTATCCCCGGATTGAAACGGATAAGGAAGGGCAGTTCCCCTTTAATGACGGTAAATTTTATCTGTTGCTGGATATGCAGTTGGGCGGTAGCTGGGTAGGTACCGTTGATCCGGAAGATCTGCCGGTAGAAATGGAGATCGACTGGGTTCGCTTCTATCAAAAGCAATAACGTATATTATGTTAAGTGAATAAAATATGATACATGTTTATGGTGGAAGACAACAACATTTTGATATAAAAAGTTTATCTTTATGGCGTAAATAATGTTTAAATATCTAAAATCTAACTGTAATGATTGGTTCTATTATTCAACTGGCTTTATCTATACTGATGATTGTCAGCATGTGGAAAATCTTTGAAACTTTCGGCCAAAAAGGCTGGGCGTGTATTATTCCGTTCTACAACATCATTGTTATGTTGCGTATTGTAAAGTGGGAACCGGTTAAATTCTGGTTTTTCCTGATCCCTATCTACAACATCTATCTATCTTTCCTGCTGTACAAGGATATAGCGGCAAAATATGGTAAAGGTGACAATGCGTATGCTGTAGGCCTGCTTTTATTACCGTTTATTTTCTTCCCGCTGTTGGCGTTCAAAGAAACTCCGGTTGCGGAAACTGTAGAGTAATTAGTATTGAGGGTACAAGAAAGCCTTTCGCGTAGAAACGAAAGGCTTTTTTTATATTCTTATATCTGTATAAATGAATAAATCGCCGTTGTTAAAATAAACATCGTATCTTTGGCGTTTGTTATACGACTAAAGATACACGAGCTATGTTAGATATACAGTCTATCCGGAAAGATTTTCCAATACTGGAACATAAGATATACGATAAACCGCTCATTTACTTCGATAACGGTGCTACAACGCAGAAGCCCCGGTGTGTGGTTGAAAAGATAGAAAGCGGTTATTATAATGTGAATGCCAACATCCATCGCGGAGTGCATTTTCTGAGCCAGGCTGCAACCGAAGCGCATGAAGAAGCACGTAAGACCGTACAATCATTCCTGAATGCGCGTTCTTCCAATGAAATTATTTTTACACGCGGAACGACGGAAGCGATCAATCTGATAGCTTCCAGCTTCACCGACGAGTGTATGTCGGCTGGCGATGAGGTGATTGTCTCTGTTATGGAGCATCATTCCAATATCGTCCCCTGGCAGATACAGGCAGCCCGCAAAGGAATAGCCTTGAAAGTGATCCCGATGAATGAAAAGGGGGAACTGGATATGGAGCAGTTCCGTGAACTCTTCTCGGAACGGACGAAGCTGGTTTCCGTAACCCATGTCTCGAATGTGCTGGGTACAATAAATCCGGTGAAAGAAATAATTGAGGAAGCGCATAACCATGATGTGCCGGTATTGATAGACGGTGCGCAGGCTGTGCCTCACCTGGCAGTCGATGTGCAGGATCTAGATGCTGAGTTCTATGTATTCTCCGGTCATAAAGTATACGGACCTACCGGTATCGGTGTGTTGTATGGAAAAGAAGAATGGCTGGACAAGCTGCCTCCTTACCAGGGTGGTGGCGAAATGATCGCGACTGTCTCGTTTGAGAAGACGACATTTAATGAATTACCGTTTAAATTTGAAGCCGGTACCCCTGATTATATCGGTAGTACGGCTTTGGCAGAAGCCCTGCGTTATGTCAACCGTTTGGGGATGGATAATATCGCCGTTTACGAAGACGAACTGTTACGTTATGCGACCGAAAAGCTGAATGCAATCGAAGGAATGCGTATTTTCGGGCAGGCCGACCATAAGGGGGCAGTTCTTTCTTTTCTGGTAGGCAATATTCATCATTATGATATGGGGATGCTGCTCGACCGTTTGGGAATTGCCGTGCGTACCGGTCACCATTGTGCCCAACCGCTGATGCAGGCTTTAGGCATTGAAGGTACCGTGCGTGCTTCTTTCTCTTTTTATAATACGAAAGAAGAGATCGATATTTTTGCTGCCGGGGTAGAACGTGTAAGAAAAATGTTTTAATAAGTAGTCTATGTTATATTACCTGAAGAAATATCCAATATCCTTGACAATCATTCTGGTTGTTATTTATCTGTCGTTTTTCAGGCCGCCTCGATGGAGATTGGAAAGATCCCGGGAATAGACAAGGTAGCCCATATTTGTATGTATGCCGGATTGTCCGGTATGCTTTGGATCGAGTTTTTGCGTAATCACCGGAAATACGATGAGGTCTTGTGGCATGCCTGGATAGGAGCCGTGCTTTGTCCGATCCTGATGAGCGGGGCGATTGAATTATTGCAGGAATATTGTACGTCATACCGGGGAGGCGACTGGTTTGATTTCCTGGCAAACATCACAGGAGTTGCATTGGCAACCTTATTCTCTTATTTCGTGTTGCGCCCCTGGATGATAAAAAAGAAGATAGTAAATTGATTCATACAAATAAAACGCTATGTTGTTACCTTATTTGGAAGCAAACCGGATAGAAGCCGGATGTGATGAAGCCGGACGCGGATGTTTGGCCGGATCGGTATTTGCCGCTGCTGTTATTTTACCGCCTGATTTCAAGAACGAAGATTTGAATGACAGCAAACAGTTGAGCGAAAAGAAACGGTATGCCTTGCGTCCTGTTATAGAGAAAGAGGCAATAGCCTGGGCTGTCGGTATCGTTACTCCTGAAGAAATTGATAAGATAAACATACTGAAGGCTTCTTTTCTGGCTATGCACCGTGCCATCGACCAATTGCAGGTAAGACCGGAGCATTTACTGATAGATGGAAATCGCTTTACTCCTTATCCCGATATAAATCATACGACAGTGGTGAAGGGGGATAGTAAATATCTGAGTATCGCCGCTGCCTCCATCCTTGCCAAAACTTATCGTGACGATTATATGGACGAACTAGCCAAAGAGTATCCGGATTATCACTGGACTGAAAATAAAGGTTACCCCACTAAAGCCCACCGTGAAGCAATCCGTACGATCGGAATTACTCCTTATCACCGTAAAACATTTACTTTATTACCGGAACAATTGACATTGAATTTTTAGTTTTCATTCTTCATCTTTCAACTAATGCCATTGCACTGAGTAACCCCTATTTATTAGTAACACCGGCGGACCTGAAGGGTTCGATTATGAATAGCCTCCGGTGAAGCCGAAGGAATAGTGGTTTCCCTCCAGTGAGCCCCGAAGGTGTTCAATCATAGCTTGTTGTCGTTATTCGCCCCTTTCAGGGACGTGGTGTTTGGCGGATATCCGAATCCCCCGGCTTCACCGGGAGCTATTCACAGTTAGTCCCTTCGGGACCATAACCAAAAAGTGTTTAGTGCTCTCTTTGGGCTCTTTTTTTTAACATAGTTCACATAGGACTAGGTTAAGAAACCGATTGCAAATATAGTATTTTTTGCAAAAACAACATACTTTAATGCAAAAATTAATAAAATAAGGCTATGAATTACTTCTTTCTTGCAGAGAAAAGCCCCTTTATCTTCTTAAAAGACCTAGTCCTATGTGAACTATGTTAATAATACCTCTAGTGTTGATATTTTAAAAAACTTAGTTTGATAAAATATGCAGGTAAATCGATCTGATAGTTTGCTATTGGATTGTCTTCTTTGGATACTTCTAAGATATTAATGTTATTGTTGATTTTTAGAAAAAAAACGCTAATTGTCTGTTATGGTATAAAAACGCTAAAAAACTCCTGTCATCTGTATTGAGGGAGATACTATACATCTAAAAAAGTCTATATAGAATTTCTAACTTTTTATTCCTGGTTGATTATGAGGTACAATAGTAGCTAATAGAAGAGATAGAAGGGTCGTTCCTTTTAACCTAATCCGTGAATAGTTTTTTTATTCAAGTTCTAATCGTTAATTAATTAAGTTATGAATAATTACACAAAGAAAGTTGCCTGCATGGCCATTCCTTTGTTTTGTCTTAATTTGACCATGGCGGCTGAAAGTAATCTTTCAGACCTTGATATCCGGAAAGCCGTAGCAATAGAGGAAGCTGCATCGGTAAATCAGAATACCCGCAAAGTGACAGGTGTCGTTAAAGATGAAAACGGGGAGCCGGTAATTGGCGCCAGTGTTGTTGAAGTAGGCACAACGAATGGTATTATGACAGATATGGACGGAAAGTTTGAATTGTCCGTCAAAGCTAACGGTTCATTACAAGTCTCTTATGTAGGTTTTGTAACCCAGACTATAAAACCTGGAAATAAAAACAATATTCAAATCATATTACAGGAAGATAACCAGGCATTGGACGAAGTGGTGGTTGTCGCTTTCGGTAAAAGTACGAAAGAGGCCTTCACCGGTTCTGCCGGTATAATGAAATCGGACGACCTTTTGAAAGCACAGGTTAGTAATCCGGCTCAGGCTTTGGCAGGGCGTGTAGCCGGTGTACAGCTAAGCAATTCATCTTCACAACCGGGTAGTTCGCCTTCTATTACAATTCGTGGTTTCGGTTCAATCTCTTCAGATACAGAACCTTTGATCGTTGTTGACGGTATGCCTTTCGATGGTGACCTGAACCTGATAAACTCGAACGATATCGAGTCGATGACCGTATTGAAAGATGCAGCATCTAATGCTTTGTATGGTGCCCGTGGTGCCAATGGTGTTATCATGATACTACAAAGAAAGGTAAGAATGGTGATGCAAAAGTATCAGTTGATGCCAAATGGGGGGCTAACTCGAATGGTCTCCAGAATTATAAAACGACAAACGCCCAGCAGTTCTACGAAACTTATTACAAGATGTTGTATAACTATTATATAACTGAACCGGGCGGTTCTATGTCGGCAACAGATGCTCATGCTTTGGCAAATCAACATCTGACAAATTCATCCAGTGGTGTCGGTCCGGGTTATATGATATATACGGTTCCTGAAGGACAAGACTTTATTCAACAGGGTGGCGTAATGAATCCGGGAGCGACTATGGGAGCACTTTATGATTATAATGGTCAGAAATTCTGGTTGCAGGCCGATGACTGGGAAGAGATCGGGTTGCAGAACGGCTTCCGTCAAGAGTATAACGTATCGGTATCCGGTGCTTCCGAGCGTATAAACTATTATACCTCTATAGGATATTTGGATCAGGACGGTATCCAGGAAGGGTCCATGCAAAAACGTTTAACTGCACGTGCAAAATTGGATTACCAAGCAAAGAAATGGTTGAAAGTCGGTGCAAACTTCAACTATACAAAATATAATTACAGCCAGACGTCCGAAGGTACGATCGGTACTGGAACCATCTGGAGTACAATAAAGAGCCAGGCTCCTATTTACCCTGTTTATCTCCGGGATGCGAACAAGAATATTATGATCGACCAGTGGGGAGAGAAAATGTATGACTTTGCACAAGCTTATGATCTGACTCGTGCAGGCGGTGTAGGAGGTAACTGTATCTTCTCTAACAAATACCGTTCGGATGAAACAACAGGTAATTCTTTTATTGCCAGTGGTTATGCAGATATTAATCTGACTCAGGATCTGACATTCACGTTTAATGCCAATGCATATGATTATGATCGTCGTTATACCTATGCAACCAGTCCTTTTGTCGATTACTATACCAGTTCTTCTGATAATGGTTACCTCTCGAAAGCATCTTACCGTACTTTCACTTATAATACGCAACAGTTATTGAATTATAACAAGCAGTTCGGTAAACATGATGTCGGAGCAATGGTCGGTCATGAATATTATAATTACAAATATGAATCATTGAGTGCTTCCGGACGTAATTTCGGAATCGATGGAACACGTGAACTGGCTACTCTTTTGAATTTGAATAATAATCCGTACTCTTATTCAAATTCCTATAATAATGAGGCTACTTCTTCCGCGCCATGTATAACTACGATGCGAAGTACTTCGGTTCGGTATCTTATCGTCGTGATGCTTCTTCACGTTTCGCGAAAGAACACCGTTGGGGTAACTTCTGGTCGGTCGGCGGAGCTTGGCTTATTTCAAAAGAGGCTTTCTTCAATGCTCCCTGGGTAAACTCCCTGAAGCTGAAAGCGTCTGTCGGATCGCAGGGTAATGACAATATCGGTGATTATTTGTATGCCGATTCTTACAAAGTGGTAAATAATGATGATCAGGCTGCTTACCAGTGGCGTCAGAAAGGTTCCGGTGATATTACTTGGGAAACCAATACAAACTGGAATATAGGAACAGAATTTGATCTTTTCGGCGGACGCCTAAGTGGTAGCTTGGATTATTTCTATCGGAAAACCAGTGATATGTTGTTTTCTCTGAATACACCTCCCTCTATTGGTTACACTAGTTATTTCGTTAACTTGGGTGATATGCGTAATGCCGGTCTTGAACTGGTTTTACAGGGTACCCTGATCAGTAATAAGGATTTCAAATGGGATGTTAACTTCAATATTTCTCATGTAAAGAATAAAGTATTGACTTTACCGGATGCAATCAAAACAACAAAAGTAGACGGACATAACGGTTATGTCAATCTGGATAAATCGTTTGTATCCAAATACAAATATTTTGTGGCAGAAGGTCTTTCACTGTATACTTGGTACTTGCCTAAATTTGCCGGTCTGGATCCTGAAACAGGAGAATCTTTATTCTATAAAGATATTCTTGATGAGGCAGGAAATGTCACAGGACAAGAAACAACCAAGGATGCAAGTCAGGCAACCGATTATCTGATTGGTGATGCTCTTCCTTCTTTCTATGGTGGTTTGGGTACTTCATTATCCTATCGTGGTTTTGACTTCTCTATCAACTTGAACTATCAGTTGGGGGGAAAGGCTTACGACTATACTTATCAGACATTGATGCACACAAGTACCACTACGTCTACAACCTGGCATAAGGACATCTTAAATGCCTGGTCACCGGAAAATACAGGTTCAAGTGTTCCGCGTTTACAGTTTGCAGAAAAGTATTCACAGAATCCGCGTTCAGACCGCTTCATAACCAATGCAAGCTATCTGAATATCCAGAACATCAACTTGGGATATACATTGCCTTCCAGTCTGACACAGAAGTATAATATCCAGAATATACGTGTTTATTTCTCGGGTGAAAACCTGTTCTATTTCTCGGCACGACAGGGATTCGATCCTCGTTATACATTGAAAGGATATAGTAATCCGGAACTTTATTCTCCGATACGTACTATCTCGGGTGGTATTTCATTGACATTCTAAACACTAAAAAGAAAACATCATGAAGAAATATAAGATTTTATTGGCTACTGCGGCTCTTTTGGGGCTAAGTAGCTGTATCGAAGAAACATTGCCGACAGAATATGTGCTGAATGACCAAATTCAAGCATCGGAATCGGCTTTACAGGGGATGGTCAACTCTATTTATACTTCGATGGGCGGGTATATAAATGATGACGGTGGCATAGAAATGATTTCGTATGGTAGTATGCGTGCCATGCTTGAACATAGTACGACCCAGTTTGTTTGTTCCGGTGCGAATGGGTATAACACCATGGGAGCTTATTGCTATGGAGCGATCAGTGCTACTGGTTCCAATCGAGGATTGTATCCTTCTTATCTCTACTATTCTTATATTAAGAATGTAAACGACATTATCGGGATGATCGATGTAAATGATTTGGATGATACGAAAAAGGGATATTTGGGCGTCAGCTATGCTTACCGTGCACTTTATTATTTGGACCTGGTTCAGATTATGGAATACAAGAAACCAACCGATAGCCGTTACAGCTATGTAAGTCCTGAAAATGACTTGACGAATCTGGGGGTGCCTATCGTAACAGAGAAGACAACATCGGAAGAGGCTTCCAACAACCCGCGTGCAACAGTGGATGCAGCCTACGATTTGATATTGAGTGACCTGCAACAGGCAGAAACATATCTGAACGGATATACCCGTACTGATAAAACCCAGCCGAACCTGGCGGTTGTGTATGGTTTGTATGCCCGTACATATGCAAATCTGGCTTCTCGTGTGAAAACATCCGCTACCTATAAAGACGAAGCATCCTATTGGCAGAAATCCGGTGAATATGCAGATAAGGCTATTTCTGTAGCCGGTTGTACTCCATTGACAGAAGCAGAGTGGACTGACCCGGTTAATGGTTTTAACAATCGTAACTCTCAGAATTCATGGATGTGGGCGACTTCTATTTCCGAGGTAACACCACTGCTGCTACGGGAAACAATCAGTCATTCTCTTTTGCTATGATCTTCGGAACAGAAACGACTTTCAGTGTGTATGGTTGGCGTGTCGGTCGTTCACTCGATCGTAAATGGTACGAACGCCTTTCGGACAACGACTTCCGTAAGAAATCATGGTTGGATCCCAGCTTTTTCTATGAATCGAAAAATCAGAAAGAGGGTGAGCCGTATTTGGTGGAGAGAGATGCTGATGGTAAGTTCATTAATAACAAATGGGCATTGAACGATGTAAGTACAAGTACTACTCAAAGTGATTGGAGTGATGATTATTCTGGATTCGGTCCTGATAAATATCAATATAAGTACAACAGTTCTGCCTCATGGATTCGTTCACGTATCAATTCGTCCAACGGTTTCCAGTCATGGCCGTGGTTGTATGTAAATATGAAATTCCGTCCGCATAACGGAGACTATCGTACTCATACCATCGGCGGTGCAGTTGATTATCCGATCATGCGTATTGAGGAAATGTATTTCTTGAAAGCTGAAGCGGCACTTCATACATCGGGAGTACCTGCGGCAGCAAAAGCATTGGAGGATATTGTGAAAACACGTAATTCCGTTTATACCTGTACAGCTACTACTGCCGATGCATTCCTGGATGAATATGTTTTCCAGAAAGGTATCGAGTTCTGGGGTGAGGGAATTAATTATTTTGATGCTAAACGTTTGGAAGTTGGTATCCACCGTGCTTACAAAGGTTCCAACTGTGAACGTTATCAGCACTGTATTGATATGGATGGAGTCTATGTAGGTTGGACTCCGGGCTGGAATCAGGCTGAATTGAATGCCAATCCTGCCATCTTCCATTATAATAATCCGTATACGAATCCGACGACTTATTATGTATTTAAGTCTAATGATGAGCTTAGGCCGTATTATGGTACCGAAATCACTGAATAAGAAGGGTTATTTGAAATAGTAGAAAGGTATGCCGTGGTTGTCGGCATACCTTTTTTATTTGAATTATCCTTGTTCTTTTGTCCGGAAAGCCAGTGCGTACATTCGCATTTGCTTGACCATAGCCACCAGGCCGTTTGAGCGGGTAGGGGAAAGGTGCTCCTTCAATCCGATCTGCTCAATGAAATAAAGATCGGTATCCAGGATCTCCTGCGGGGTATGGCCGGACAGGACGTTGATCAGTAAGGATACGATACCTTTTACAATCACAGCATCGCTTTCGCCTTTGAATATAATTTTGCCGTCTTCGTAGTCTGCCTGAAGCCATACACGGCTCTGGCAACCTCGATCAGGTTACTTTCTGTTTTATACTTTTCTTCCAGCGGGGGAAGTGAGTTGCCTAAATCGATCAGCAACGCATACTTGTCCATCCAGTCGTCGAAGGCTGAGAACTCTTCAATAACATTATCCTGAAGTTCGTTGATAGTCATCGTTTGTATTATTTCTTTTGTCGGTTATATATTACTTCCAGAACCGTTTGCCCTACCGCTTTAAGGGTTTCGCGGTCGATATTTTCCATATTGTCCTTTTGTGTATGCCAGTACCAACCGAAACCGCTTTTGCTGTCAGGGTCGTAGTTGATAATGTCGATACAAGGGATATTGCGTCCTTTGATCACATATTCGTGATCATCGGTGATGGCGCCGCCTGTCGCATTGATGAAATACCTGCCGTATCCGAGGTTGCGTGCCGTGCTCCATACCATTTCCACAATGTTGCCAGCCTTGTTCAATGAAGTCTGTTCCTTGAAGAAAGTGGCGTTTTTAGCTCCGACCATATCCAGCAGGATACCGAAGTCGGCGCGGTAATTGGGTACGTGCGGATTCTTTGCCCAAAACTGGGTCCCCAGGCACCAGGTGTCGGGTTTATAATCGTCTACAAACTCCGGTGTACCGTAATCTTCAGCATCAAAGAAGATGATGTCAATACCTACTCCGGGATCTTTTTGCCCGATCTGCCGGGCTATTTCAAGCAAAGCTCCTACACCGCTGGCTCCGTCGTCGGCTCCGTCGATCGCTTTGCGATGATTAGCCGGGTCGGGATCGTGGTCGGAATAAGGACGCGAATCCCAATGGGCGAAGAGCAGGATACGTTTATCGTTTTCCGGGTTGAAAGAGCCGATGATGTTTTTGGCTTCCAGTCCGGTATTGTCGTAGGCGGTAAGCATGGCTTCCTGTTCGTATACTTTGGCCCCGAAACGTTTCAGTTCGGAGGCGAGATAGTTGCCGCATGCTTTATGGGCATCGGTGTTCGGTACGCGCGGGCCGAATTTAACCTGGTTTTCAACATAAACATAGCGCTGTCGGCATTGAAAGAAGGCGTTGTTGTTGTCATTGGCGTCTGGCTGACTGTCGTTACTTCCTGTTGCTGGTTCTTTGCCTGGCTACAGGCGAGCAATGAAAAAGCAAATAGAGCTATATACAAAACGTGCATCATATCTGTTAGTATTTCTTTATTATCATCCGTTATAGGCCGACTGCACACGTGACATGACACGCAGCAGGTTGCCTCCCCATATCTTTGCAATATCATTCTCTTTGTAGCCGTCTTTCAGAAGGCGCAGGGTGATATTGATAAGTTCGTTACTTGCCCGGCATCCGATCAGTTCGCCGTCGCCGTCGAAATCGGAGCCGATACCCACATGGTTGATACCGATCAGGTCCACTATATGATTAATGTGGCGTATGGCATCGGTAAGCGATGCTTTTTCAGCATCTTCATTGATGAAGCCTTTATAAAGGCATACTTGTACTACGCCTTGTTTTTCGGCCAGTGCTTTCAGTTGCTCATCTGTCAGATTGCGCGGATGGTTGCACAGGGCGCGTGCCGAAGAATGTGAAGCGATGATCGGTTGTGTACTGACTTCCAATGCGTCGTAGAAGGTACTTTCGGCAGCGTGCGACACATCTACCAGGATGCCCAGCCGGTTCATTTCGGCAACCACTTCTTTTCCGAAAGGACTTAGTCCGCCCCATTCTGCTTCTCCGCGGGCAGAGTCGCATATGTCGTTGTTCCCGTTGTGGCAAAGCGTGATATAGCTGACGCCCAGTTCTTTGAAACGGGCTATGTTTCGAATATCTTTACCTATGGCATAACCGTTTTCCAAACCCAGCATGATCGCTTTCTTGCCGGCATCTTTCGTTACCCATACTTCCTGTGAAGTCCGGGCGATGTTCATTCTGCCGCGGTTAATTTCCATTTGGCGATGAATTTCGTTCAGCCGGTTCATGGCAAAATCGGTTGCCTGCTGCAATGATTCGTCATCCCGTTTGCCTTGCGGGATATAAGCGACCATGATCGCAGCGTCGACCATTCCTTCTTCCATCAGTGGCAGGTTTACTTTGCCTCCCTCTTTCAATCCGATATTGAACTGGCCGGGGAAGATCATCGGTGTGTCCGTATGAGAATCGAGTATGACGTTCCGGCTATGGATGCGTTTTGCTTCCTTAAACAGGCGAGCCGTTTCCATATGATGTCTGAACAGTTCGAGCATAAGTTCGTCGTCGTTGGCTGCCATTGCTTCGGGATGCCATTGCACGCTGAAGATCTCTTTTTCGGGATGCTCCATGGCCTCGTTGATACCATCCGGGGCAACTGCCGTTTCTTTAAATTCGGGTGCGATATCTTTGACTGCCTGATGATGGAAAGAGTTGACGAATATATCCGGTTCTTTCTTTAACAGATCGAACAGGCGCGAAGAAGTATCGGTGATCCGTACGGAATGGGAAGCCTGTTCGCGCGGCATCGTCTGGCTGTGCTTGAACAACCTGGCTTCGTGTTGCGAATGGATATCCTGGTACACGGAACCGCCGAAGACTACGTTGATAAGCTGGTGGCCGCGGCAAATACCCATGACAGGTAACTGGCGGTTAGTTGCCAGCCTGAGCAAGATCAGGTCGAACTCGTCGCGGAAAGTATCCACGTCCTGTAATTGCGGAACGGGTTCCTCCCCGACATAAAGCGGGTTGATATCTCCGCCGCCGCTCATCAGCAGTCCGTCCAGTCCGGATACGATTGCCGTAAGTGCTTCCATATCCGTAATGACAGGGATCAGCACCGGTGCGCCTCCTGCTTTCACTACGGATTGCACATAGGTATCGGCTATACAGGAAAGTCCGTCTTTCCGGTTTGAAGATATTCCTATGCGGGGAGGCTGAAGTTTTTCTTTTTTCGGACTGAAATTGTCAACTTCCCTGAATAAGGCTTCTAAACTCGGACGACGGACTTGCATAATTGAAAATTATAAATTGAAAATTGAATATTAATATATTGAAAATGAGAGTTGAAGTGATTGTTTAATTTTCAATTCTCAATTTTCAATTAACTATGCGTCAATATTTGCGTAAGTTGCATTCTCTTCGATAAACTCGCGGCGCGGACCTACTTCTTCACCCATTAACATGGCAAAGATCTGGTCTGCTTCTGCTGCGCTGTCGATCGTGATCTGCTTCAACGTACGGTTTTCAGGATTCATGGTCGTATCCCATAACTGGTGGTCGTTCATTTCTCCCAAACCTTTGTATCGTTGTGTATGGATCTGGTTCTCGTTACCTCCACCATATTTATCGATGAATGCCTGGCGTTGTTGTTCAGTCCAGCAGTATTCTTCGACTTTGCCTTTCTTACAGAGGTAAAGGGGAGGAGTCGCCAGATAAACATATCCGTTTTCGATCAGGGCACGCATTCTGCGGAAGAAGAAAGTAAGAATCAATGTGGCAATGTGGCTTCCGTCCACGTCGCATCGGTCATGATGATTACCTTGTGGTAGCGGAGCTTGCTCAGATTCAATTCCTTCGGATCTTCCTCTGTACCAATAGTAACACCCATTGCACGGAAGATGTTCTGGATTTCTTCACTTTCGAATACTTTGTGGTCCATTGCCTTTTCTACGTTCAGGATCTTACCACGAAGCGGCAGGATAGCCTGAAATACACGGTCGCGGCCCTGTTTAGCCGTACCGCCTGCCGAGTCCCCTTCGACCAGGAATAATTCGCAGATTGCAGCGTCTTTCGAAGAACAGTCGGCCAGTTTACCGGGCAGACCGCCACCAGTCATCGGCGATTTGCGCTGAACCAGTTCACGTGCTTTACGTGCAGCCTGACGTGCTTGTGCTGCCAGAACAACCTTTTCTACAATTATTTTGGCTTCTTTCGGATGCTCTTCCAGATAGTAAGTAAGTGCTTCTCCGATGGCCTGGTCTACGGCACCGGTCACTTCACTGTTACCCAGTTTTGTTTTTGTCTGTCCTTCAAACTGCGGTTCGGCCACTTTGATAGAGATAACGGCTGTCAGACCTTCGCGGAAGTCATCGCCCTGGATCTCTACTTTTGCTTTTTCCAGCAACTTGGAGTCTTCAGCATATTTCTTCAGTGTACGTGTCAGACCACGACGGAAACCGGCGAGGTGCGTACCACCTTCAATCGTATTAATATCATTTACATAGGAGAACACGCTTTCGTTGAAAGATGTGTTGTATGTCATGGCTACTTCAACAGGAATACCCTGCTTTTCTGTAACGATATGGATAACGTCAGGAATCAGGGATTCTTTGGAACGGTCTACGTAACGGACGAACTCTTTCAATCCTTCTTCCGAGCGAAATACTTCCGACTTATAAGAACCGTCTTCTTTCGTTACACGCTTGTCCGTCAATGTCAGGCTGATACCTGCATTCAGGAAAGCAAGTTCGCGTAAGCGGGTAGCCAATATATCGTATTTGTATTCAGTAACAGTAAAGATACTGCCGTCCGGTTTGAAAGAGATAGTCGTTCCGGTCGTATCGGCTGTACCGACAACTTCTACACCGTGCAACGGTTTACCACAAGAGAATTCCTGCATATGGATTTTACCTTCACGGCGGACTTCTGCTTTCAGGTAAGTGGAAAGTGCGTTTACGCAGGAAACACCCACACCGTGCAGACCTCCGGATACCTTATAGGTACCTTTGTCAAATTTACCACCGGCGTGTAGAACGGTTAATACTACTTCCAGGGCAGATTTGCCTTCTTTCTCATGAATACCTACCGGTATGCCACGGCCGTCGTCTGTTACTGTGATAGAGTTATCTTCGTTTATAACTACGTCGATCTGGGAACAAAATCCGGCTAGTGCTTCGTCAATAGAGTTGTCAACAACTTCATACACCAGATGGTGCAGACCTTTTTCGCTAGTGTCGCCAATGTACATGGACGGCCTTTTTCGTACTGCTTCTAACCCTTCAAGTACCTGAATACTGTCCGCAGAGTATTCTCCGGAAGTATTCTTCATTTCTTCACTCATGAGTTTCTATCCTTTAAAATCACTAAATTTCTATATATCTAAAAATGCTAACAAATGTAGTGAAAATAATTGACTTAGATGGTACAAATGTAGTGAAAATAGCAAAAAAAGCAGGGTGGAGAAAGTGTGATGGGAGGTATAAAAACAAAGCAGTCGGATCACAATTGATCCGACTGCTTCTGTAAAGTAGCCCATAGGGGAATCGAACCCCTCTTTCAAGAATGAAAATCTTGCGTCCTAACCGATAGACGAATGGGCCATCTGGGTTAAAAAAGCCGGGCGTTAAAGTCCGGCTCATACTATATAAGTATAACCTATTCCTTATGCAAGTTTGTTAACGTGCTTTGTCAATTTGGATTTCAGGTTGCCAGCTTTATTCTTGTGAATAACGTTTTTCTTAGCAAGCTTATCCAACATAGAGCACACCTTCGGTAACAGAGCCTGAGCTTCGTTTTTGTCTTCAGTAGCACGCAAAACACGCATTGCATTTCTAGCAGTTTTTGCATGATATCTGTTCTGCAAACGTCTTGCGTTAGTCTGTCTGATCCTTTTGATTGATGACTTGTGATTTGCCATTTCTTAGCTATTCTTTATTGAATTTTTTAATCTTGTTTATTGTAGCCCATAGGGGAATCGAACCCCTCTTTCAAGAATGAAAATCTTGCGTCCTAACCGATAGACGAATGGGCCATCATGTCAAAGTTCTCACTTTCAGCGCTCTGGGATTGTTGATTTCCCGATTGCGAGTGCAAAGATAGATGTTCTCCCTGAACTACCAAAACATTTCAAGGGAAAATTTGATAGATATTCTCGTTTTAACTTCTATTTAGAACTTATATCCTGTAAATGTATTTCGAGAGCCTTGACGGAAATGTTTATTTCCCAGATACATACGCATAGGGAAGCGGCCAGCAGCAGCAGTGCGACACCGAATATCCAGGCAGCAATGATTTGCCATGAAATATAGATAAAGAACATGGAAATTACGCAAAGGAGCAGACTGAGTATCCCGAGTATCTGCATCGAACGGGTCAGGTAAAGCCGTTTGCGGAGGTTTGCAATCTGTGCAATATCTTTCGGGTCGTGTGTCTGCTGGTGTTTTTCTTTCAATGTGCGGACCACGCTGGCGTACGACAGGAAACGGTTGGTGTAGGCCAGTAATATTAATGATATGGCTGAAAACAAAAGCGACGGGGTAGTAAGATCTAACATAACTCAAATGTATTTATAGTATTATAACCTGCAAATATCGTAAATAGTTTGTTGTTTTGTATCTTTGTATCCGATAAAGAACGGAAGATATGTTATGTAAAACACGCGGGATCGTCCTGCATGCCATCCCCTATAACGATAAGTACTCTATTATATATATGTATACGGAGGCGTTCGGTCGTACTTCTTATCTGGTGGCGCGCAGCCGTGGAAAGAAGTCGCCTGTTTCCAGAGCGCTGTTTATGCCCCTTTCGGTTTTAGAGATGGAGGTGGAGCATCTGAATAAACGTGACCTGCACCGGATTCGTGAGACGAAGTTGTGTTATCCGTTAACTGAAGTTTTTTGTAATCCGGTCAAGAATGTGCTGGCGCTTTTCCTGGCGGAAGTATTGTTCCGGGTGGTAAAGGATACGGAGCCTGACCAGCGGCTGTTCGATTATTTATATGAATCCATTCACTTGTTGGAGTATGCCGATAAGGGAGTGGCAAATTTCCATCTGGTGTTCCTGCTCCGCCTGCTTCATTATATGGGGATTTATCCGAATGCCGATTCGTATTCGACGGGTTGTTATTTCGATATGCAGAACGGTGTCTTTGTGGATCGCATTCCTATGCACCGGCATTATCTGAACCGGGAAGAGAGTCAGGTCTTTGCTCGCCTCTTGAAAATCAGCTTTGAGAATATGTCGTTGTATTCTTTTTCCCGTCAGGACAGGGTCGGAGTTATCAACCGTATCGTTGAATATTATCGCCTGCATCTGCCCGACTTCCCGGAGATAAAATCCCTCTCCGTGATGCAAAGTCTCTTTGATTGATCAGATTACTGCCTGAATACTTGCCAGTTTGCAGAAAAGATTATACTTTTGCCCCACTTTATATAAAGTTGCCCTGTAGTTCAACGGATAGAATAGATGTTTCCTAAACATTAGATAGCAGTTCGATTCTGCTCGGGGGTACAAAAGACCATACTTTTAGGAAGTATGGTCTTTTTTGTTTTCTTTGTTCAATCCGAGTGTCGTTTTTGCATTGAGGGGTGAAACGACGGAATGTCCCAGTTGACTTTCTAGTTGTTCACGGGCAACTTGGGCAACTTTTCCTCCCTGGTGTGCTATGTTTGCATGTTCCTGAAATTCTTTGGGGTACTTTTCTTTTGACAAATCTGTTGTTGCCGCTTCTGCTAGCATATTGAGAACAAGTTCCGTATTTGTCATATTATCCCGTAGATTCTCTTTTTTCAATCCTTTGAATTGTTTGTACTCTTTGGCTGTTTTTCCAGCCCACGTTTTATAGATAATATCAGTAAGTGTTGCGAATTGTATGCCTTCCTGTAAATTGTGTTTCTTCCATTCATCGGTTAGGTCCTTGCGGATTTCGATGGATTTTAATCGTTGGTTTATCCAGCTATCGGAATATCCGAGACGTTTATAATCCATCATAGCTTGTTCGATGGACAGTTCTGGGTCCTGCATCTGATCTAATCGTTCTTTGGCAATTTGGGCTATCCAAAGTTTGAATGGTTCGGCTTTGGGAGAAGGTATAGATTGGATAAGGCGAAAAAGTTGTTCGGTAGTCGCTACATCTGTCAATCTCATTTTACCATCAAGTGAAGGCATTTTCAACTGGCTACAATTTGTAGCCGTTTCATTGCCTTCTTTTCTAAGCCTTGTCTTTAATACGCTCCAATACTTGCGGGGATTATCACTTTCCGTTAGGACTGCTATCACATCGATTATTGAAAAGTACCATTCTTCAGTTTCGTCATCCCAGAGGGTACGGACTTTCTTTTCCTCAAAAATTTTGATTGCTTCTTTTTTTGTCATAGTCTGTTTTGTAAGTGGTTGCTAAATGGAATATTTATTTATGTGGACAAAAATAGATTAAATAATTCATATAGTAAAGAAATTGTGAATTAAAATATAGAAGGACCATACTCTGCAAATATGCTTGTACAGTCCTTCTCTCACTTAACCAGTAATGAAAATCCATCCCGGATTTTCTCCCTTTTATTGATATAAATTTAAACGCATTCCTGTAAGCAGTTCTCCTACTGTAAATGAACCGGTATAACCGTAACAGGTTATTGTGACCGTATCCGAAAGTTTGTTGCCGGATTTTACGGTGATGTTATACATACTACTCCTGTTGGTTGTGAAATTATTGATAATACTAGTGTTGGAAGATGTTGCGGAACGACTCTGGAGTGTGTATGTCAGTCCGTTATAGACGGCACGCAATTCTCCCGAAACACCGATATTGGCAGCCAAGTAATTGTCAACCGCAATAGTAGCCTTACTGAATCCCGGAGCACTGATGACTACTTGTTCACGGCTGTCAGGTTGGACCGATTTGAACAGAACGGTCTGCTCTCCGGCCGGTGCCGTGTTGTAAGTATAGCTATACCCACCGTCGACAGCATTCCAGCCGGCCTGTGATGTAGTCAGATTCTTTGTCGCTATAAATACTGTCAGCGGATATCTGGGAGGATAGTCCGGATATTCGGGAATGGTAAACTTCACGGTTGCGGAATTACCAGTTCCGTAAGTTACCATGTTATTTCCATTGACAGATACTCCTTCAAGCTGACGCGATATCAGTTTGACTTCAGCCGTTTTGAAATAGTCGTTCTCTATCGTTATTGTCTCGTTGCTGTTGTCCAAGCTTGTTTTAAAACTCAGTTCTTTAATGCCGGGGCTGTATACCCAGTATACATATTTATAGACGCCGTCCTCGAATGCTATTTCCAGGTTCTTATTCGGTTCTACCGGATACAGGTACTTTGTCGTCACTTCACATTTCAAAGGATACAGATAGTTTGGAATAACATCCGGTATGCGGAATGATAAAGTCATATCCTGATCCTTGCCGGTATATAACTCAGGAGATAAGGTGGCCGGGTCGAAACTGTATAATGTACTGGAAGTAACAGTGATTATACGGGATAGTTCCCCCGCCTTCACCAATAGGGTCGCTTCATTCTGGCCGGCTGAAACTTTGGCGACACGGGCTGTGATATTCCCGTTACCGTCGTACGACAGGCTGCTGATGATGCTACCTTTGTCTTCCTGTACCGAGACACTGATCTTGCTATCGTTCGGCACTTCGTTTTCCGTATAATGTGCTGTAACATTCAGCGTGCCACCCTGTGTGAACAGGAAATTCAGCCTGCTTACCGTCAGCCGGTTATTGTCGCTGTCGGAGATAGAAGGAGAATCCTTGAAGACTTCGGCATAGATGTTATTGGATACTTCCGAATTTTTGGCATCCGCAAAAGTCGTACTACCATTAGCCTGATTACTGAATGAATTGATTATGACTTTATACTGAAAGTTTCTGACGATCGTATAAGGTTTTTTATCGGTGTCCAGGAACTGTATTTTGTAATACAGTTCCGGACCTCCTCCTTCCAGGTGGCCTTTGATAATAAGATAAGACTGGTCGTTGAAGTAGTTAGGATTCTCGAACATATATTTGGCTTCCAGGTTGCAGTCCGCATCGCTCTGGCTTGTTTTAGAGAGTGTACCCGGAGGTAATGTGGTGGCATTATCCTGTATGATGAACGGATTTGGAGTCATCTCCGGCATAAACGGCACAACAGTACCGCTGGTTGCCATATTGCCGAGCGCATAACCGGTAACCGTAAAGTTGGATGCTTCGTTTTGCACTGTCACTTTTGCCTGGTTACGGAAAAGCGTCACTGTTACAGGTGAAGAAGACGGAGTAACTTCGCTTCTTCCCCAGAAAACCATTTTATTGCCATATAAAGAAGGCATTACTTCCTTTTCATCTTTTTGCAGGGAAGCATTGTCGTTGAAGGAAGACCAGTTGTCGTAGTTGGCTACCACATGGATGATCCCTGTTTCTTCGGGTACTTCCGCTTTAAAAGAACCGCTACCTACACCGTCCACCTCCCCGCTGTTCAGTTCGGTTGCTTGAACACGTTCAAGGAACAGTCCGTTCCGGTCGAACGCCAGCAGCCAGACGTCCGAGAGGTTGTTTTCGAAAGAGGCGGCACGTGTGGCAATCTTGTATTCCGGGATGTTTACCGATACCCGCAAAAGCTCTTTGCCCGGTTTCGTTGCTTTCTCCACTTCAAGTTCATCCTGACAGGCGAACAATGCAAGTGAAGCCATTAAATATATGATAACATTTTTCATAACATTTCTATTTTAGAATTTAACATCCCTGACACAACGAACTGACGAGTGCAGTGCATTGAAAGAATTTGTATTACCCACTCTGGGGTCCATGAACTGTACGGCAGAACTGGCCCTGGCACTCCAGTACCAGCTACCTTCCAGAATCTTTTTTACTTCTGCCACCTTGATATTCTGAAGTACATCGATCAGATAGACCTCAGCCAGGGTAGGCATACGCCAGTCTGAATACCTCTCATTGGTGGTGGCATCGTTTTCCACATAGCTGCGCATTTATCCCTTGAGTTCGTATAGCTGTCTGCCGTTGTCACCCCGTGCTGGGATGCCAGCATAAGACGTGGCGATATACGGCGGTTGTTTTCTTCCGTATCGATGGTCTGGCCCTCGCTGTCTGTCAGCGGATTTCCTAATACGGCATTGTTTCTGATGTATTCCGTATATGATTTACCTAATGCGGGGTTGGCTGCATAGTGGGTGTATCCGCTTCCGAAGTCTTCGTCAAACTCATCCGGGTCGGGCAGGGAAGAGAAGTCGGCAACGAAAGAACCGATCACGAACATCTTATTATTGTTCTGCCCCTGGCTGCTGCCCGGTGCGTCGGCGGAAATATCAGAGCCTATATATAAGGCCGGATATTGTAAAACCGTTACTTTCTGTGTCAGGCCTACGCCGTTTTTTACGATGAAAGTGATCTCTTTGGCAACGAAGTTTTCCGGCAGTGTGCTGAGTATGACGATGTCACCGGTTTTTACCCCTTGCGAGCAACTGATAAGCACGCCTTCATCTCCGTTCGTAATCGCTTTGTCATTGACTGTGATATCGGTGATTTCAACATCAGGTGTGGATGACTGGAATGTTGTCGTATACTTGGTGCTGTTAGGCAATTTGATATCGGTGTTTTCTACATAGATAAAGTTGAAACCTTCCACTGCAACGATCACCTCTTTGGTTGTCCAGTCTTTTATCACATAATTGGCACTGATCTCGATTGCAGTCTCAGGAGTGGGTGATCCTGGCTGGTCTACCAGAACCGTTATGTCGTACAGGTGGTTGCGTTCCAATCTGTATATTGCATTACGTTCAGCCTCCTGTTCTTCGGACGGATTTGCCGTATCATCGACCGGAATACGGAAGTTGACAGGCACTTTATAATAGTTCTGTGCGTACTCCTTGCCATCAGGGCCTGTTGCCGGGATGTTAACTATCAGATAGGTTTCATTCTGTTTCTTCTGGCTCCAGTCGTTCGGATAGGAATAGACTACAATTTTATCTGTTCCCGTACCGGGTGTAAAACCTGACATGCTCTGTAACTGAGGAATAACCGGATTGCCGTTTTCCAGTACGGAGGTATTAGTTGCGTACTGGAACAGCTTTTTGCTGATGGTTCCGCCGACGAAAGCCGAGAAGCCATTCGTATAGGCTGTCGATACCCTGATTTTGGATGCAGCCCGTTTCAGTGCTACAGCAATTTCTTTGTTAACGATACGTCCGTCATTCAGGATATTGGCGGCAGTACCGTCCATCAGAAAACTGTCCTGTATTTTATCAGGATTCAATGCTGATACATTCAATGCCTTCAGGTCTGAGCGGCTAAGTCCGCCAGCCGGTATACTCCCGGAATAGTTGGATACCACATAAGTATTATAAGTTGCATTCTGGACAAACTGATCCTGCGTAGCATGCAGTGTTGCGGTATATTCCCCGCTTCCTGTCTGCTCCGGAGAAGGGGTGATATGCTCGTAGAAAGAACAAGTTTCCTGATCTTCCCTGTAAATGAAAACGTCCAGTGTCTTGATCAGGTTTTCATTCAGATCATTTTCTCCAACTTCTGTATCGGCCCGGGTGACAGCCGGTTGCGACAGGGATAGCCGGAGGGCTATCTTGCCGGAACCGGATACAGCCTCCGGCTGGTCCATCAGTTCCTCCTGGCTACAGGAAGAGAACAGCAGGACCAGTGCCGATATCAGTTGAATGATGTAGATATTATTTCGTTTCATAACCCTTTTCTCCTTTTATTTATATTCTGTTTGTGTGATCAGAATATCCGTGTCGTTGTTACCCGGCAGCGCCCGCTGTCCGTTGCTGCGGACCGGATTTATTTTTAACTTTTGCCCTTCGGCGGTGATATAGAGATAGACTTTCCTTTCCTGGCTGTTCCAGGGTCTGGAAGCTCCTACCTTGATTTCATATGTATTGTCGCCGGCAATCCCTTTCGATATGGCAAGTTTGCCATTGGTCGAACCTTCTGTTCCGAAAGTAAACTCCAGGCCGTTTGTCAGTGTCGCTGTCCAGACTGCTCCGGCCGGGGCCGTCAGTTTGAAGTTATAACTGGCATACGATGTACTGTTCTGTGATTCACCGTTCAGCACATAAGGATACTGTACGATTCCTGTTGCTGCTTCCGTGTTATTGGCACTGAAGCTGTAATCTCCTTCATTAACCACATGGCCGATCTGTGAGGATGATTTCGTCCACGGCAAAGTGGTTGTTTTAAGTATCAGCAGATTATCCGGATTATCAAGCATCGCGATAATGCGGTAGACCGTGTTGCGTTTCAGACTGTACTTATCGGTTGTTTGTCCGTTGTCGGTGATGTACCCCTTATACCGGTGGCTCACCCCGTCTATGTCTGCTGTTATCAACAGGTAAGGAGTAACGTTTGGATCAGGGTCTGCCGATGCAGCAATATTCTGGTAACTGTAAAAAGATTCCGTCGCATTGTTGGGAATAATTCCTGACATATCATCCGGCATGACTCCTAATACATTGTTGCTGCTGATCGTCCTGAGGTCATTTTGAGTTTCGACCGGCGATACCATGATCGTATTCTGATATTCACCCCGTGTGTTGGTTATCTGGTTGACCAGTTCGATGGACTTTAAAATAACCGTGTTGTTCTCTAACCTTCTGCTTTTGAACATATATACATCCAGGCGGGCAACGAGTCTTTCCATTGGAATAGTGGCATTTGTCACAAGACCATCGATTTGGACCATCTGCTTTCCGACCATCAACAGGTTTGTATCTTTAACCCCGTTCTTATTCGATATAGTCATCGTTTCCAGCTCCGGCAAGAGTTTGGAACCGTCGGGTATTATCGAATAAACTTTCTCTTCGTCGTTGTAATTGCCGATGGCATAGATGATTTTATCCTGCGGTGAGACCTGAATTGACCGGGTTAACTCGTCCACGTATTGCGGAGTGATAACCGGAATTAATTCCGAGTATTCGCATACGCCGTTTTCCTTGTTGAATATGTAAAGTGCCAGGCTGGAAAACTTGCCGTCGCCGCCTTTTATCAGGTCATCCGCTGTAGCGCGGGTAGAGATGGCCAGGTTTAGCCGGGCATTCATTTCCAAGCTTGTCTGTTCGACCTCTTGCTCGTCGCTACAGGATGTAACCAGCAGGGCGACAATGAAGAATCCTATTGACGCTATATAATTGTTATACCTTTTCATATTGTTTGTGGGCTATCCGAGGCCCGGTTTTATCACCTCTTCATCCCAGGGTAGAACTGTGACCGAGGTTCCATTGAAACGAAAACGGATTCCGACTGTGACTTCATTGATCCCGTCTACTGTGATCCGGTTGTCCTGCATAAAATCCTTTAGATTCAATGTGTATATTGTTTTATTTGTCTCTTTACTGACTAAGTTGATATAGATACCGTTATTGTTGTTGAACCGCAATACGTTGAATCTAGATTTAAAACCGGAGGTGTTTCCTTCTTTCTGTACAACCGGCTTGTACGAAACATTCTCCGATGAGAATGTTTTCGCAAAGTCGACTGTAGGACTCAGGTTACTGACCTCGATTTCGATCGGAGATGTACCGTCAGCCATGGCCATTTCTTCCAGCCCGTCCAGTTCTAAATACATTTTTATATGTGAACTCATTACTGTCCCGTAAAAGTGGATAAATAGTTCTTTGAAATAATTGAAATATAGTCTATTAGATACTACTTTTTAGGCGCGACGATTTGAAATCATACCTTTGAGGTCA